>NZ_JABFMQ010000034.1:0-36284 GCF_013359625.1 Herbaspirillum sp. C9C3 | reverse complement strand
TGCCACCACGCCTTCTGGGGGCAACGCATCTCGCAGATTTAATGTGAACAGGCCCTAGCGTGGCGGATGCTCAGGCCGGTGCGGTAGCGGCCATCATCACTGGTATAGAACCACTTGCCGGAGAAGGCGATGTTCTCGGCCCGGGCATGATCGCGATAACCGTCCGACTTTTCGTAACCGAGGAAATAGTTCTGCGACCAGTTGCCGTTCTCCACGCCCTTGACCACCTGCACCTGGCGCGTATTGAAGCTGCCATAGGTCAGACGCGCTTCATCGTAGTTGCCGCCTTGCCGGGTGACGATGTTGACGTTGCCGGCGATGTTGTGCAGGCCATAGCGCGCATCGTTGGTGCCGCGCACGACCTCGATGCGGGCGATATCGAGCGGGAACAGCGTCCCCAGGAAGGGCATGCCGCCGGCATTGTCGTTGCTGGGGATGCCGTCGATGAGGAGCTTGACCGCATTGACCTCGCCCTCGCCGTTGAAGCCGCGAAAGGACAGCTTGCCGGACTCGTTGCCCTGGCGGAACTGGGTCAGCATCACACCCGGCGACTGCGCGAACAGTTCCCAGTTGTATTGCACCTGCTGTTGCTGGATACGATCCGCGCCGATCAGGTCGACCGAAGTCAGCACGTTGTTGAGCTGCAGCGGACCGCTGCGGCGCGCGCTTACTTCCACGGTGCCCAGCGTCAGCGAGGAATCCTCGTCGGCGCCGGCTGACTGCGCCGTGGCCAGGGGCGCAGCCCCCAGGGCCAGCAGGCCGGACAAGGCCGTGAGTTTGAAAATGGGTCGGGCGCGATGCAGCGGCCTGGGCCGGCGGGCAGAGTGGAGCGTCATTGGTCTTGTAGTAGGCAGAACATGCGGCCTCCCCCGGCAGCCACGCCGCCGTCCCCTGGATGCCGCATGGGAAATCAGGAGCGGCAAGGATAAGCTGGTATGACCACTTGTTGAATGTGGCAATTTGTCGCAGGGGCTTGCTACCATGCGTCATTTCTCCCTGCTGATTCTGCGCGCATGAAAAAACCGGACCTCCGCACGCTCGACCTGAACCTGCTCAAGGCATTGGCCGCCCTGCTCGACGAACGCAACGTCACGCGCGCGCCCGCCAGGTCTTCGAACAGCCAGGTGTTGCGGGCGGCCTGGGTAGCGGTGGCAGACATGATGTTGCTTGGCGGATTGTTGGACAGGCCTGCATGATGCGGTTCGTCCAGTTATTACGCCAATCCTGAAAACCGATGATCGATATCGGTAAAAATGATATCTGCCGTAAGCGAAGTCGCGGTGGAACAAGGCAATGTTGCCTCAGGGTGCGTAAAAGGTAATGTCTCCGCTGCGTGGCGTATAGCCCTGGGATAGAGCCGGTCTCCGAAGCGCATTATCTCGGCGGGGAAGTCGTCAAGGCGTGAGCCGTCATCGGTCACTTCGCTCTGCCTTCAAAAAACGGGCGGGCACCTCGTGGGTGCCCGCCCGTTTGCGTTCGACGCGGTATGGCGTCAGCAGCAGTTCATCAGTTCATCAGGCCGCCATGCTGGCATTGTCGATCACGAAGCGATATTTGATGTCGCCCTTGAGCATGCGCTCGTAGGCGGTGTTGATGTCCTCGGCGCGGATCAGCTCGATGTCGGCCACGATGTTGTGCTTGGCGCAGAAGTCCAGCATCTCCTGGGTTTCGGGGATGCCACCGATCAACGAACCGGCCAGCGAACGACGCTTCATGATGAGATTGAAGACATTCGGCGACGGGTGCGGCGTGGCCGGCGCACCGACCAGGGTCATGGTGCCGTCGCGCTTCAACAGGCCCAGCAAGGCATCCAGGTCATGCGGTGCGGCCACGGTGTTGAGGATGAAGTCGAAGCTGTTGGCATGTGCGGCCATCTCTTCGGCGTTGCGCGAGATCACGACTTCGTCGGCACCCAGGGCCTTGGCATCGGCACGCTTGGATTCCGAGGTGGTGAAGGCCACCACGTGGGCGCCCATGGCATGCGCAATCTTGATGCCCATGTGGCCGAGACCGCCGATGCCGACCACGCCGACCTTCTTGCCGGGACCGGCGCCCCAGTGACGCAGCGGCGAATAGGTGGTGATGCCGGCACACAGCAGCGGTGCGACGGCAGCCAGGTCGGCTTCCGGATGGCGGATGGTCAGCACGTAGCGCTCATGCACCACGATCTGCTGCGAATAGCCGCCCATGGTCCAGCCAGGGGCGTCATCGGTCTGGCCGTTGTAGGTGCCGACCATGCCGTCGCAATAGTTTTCCAGGCCTTCTTCGCAGTCCGGGCAGGTCTGGCAGCTGTCGACGATACAACCTACGCCGACCAGATCACCGACCTTGAACTTGCTGACGTGATTGCCGACGGCGGCGACGCGGCCCACGATCTCGTGGCCGGGCACGCACGGATATTGGGTGCCGGCCCATTCGGAACGGACCTGGTGCAGGTCGGAATGGCAGATGCCGCAATAGGCGATGTCGATCTGCACGTCGTGCGCTCCGGTGGCGCGGCGGGTGATTTCGAGATGTTCAATCGGCTTGTCGGCGGCGTGGGCGCCATAAGCATGGACTTGCATGGGGATCTCCTCAGTAAGCGGGCCAATAAGCTGGCGTTGAGAATGAACAGGTCAGGGGGTGGGCAACCTGTCATGAAATGGACTATTTTGGCGTGTGGCAAGGCGCAAAGACAGACCTATTCCGCGACGATTCTTGCCTGAAATTCCGGCGCCATGCTGAACCAGGCGAGTCATTCCCGCGCCATCGGCGACCACCGCGCGACCCGGCGCAACGCAAAGCAGGCGCGTTGCTGCGAGCTTGCCGATACTGCTTCATCATGGGGTCCGGGCCATGCCGGATCGCCGCAACAGGTGCGCTACGGCATCGATGCCGACCAGCCGCACGACGCAACGCAGTCAGTCCCGCACCCCCAGGCGATACACCGTAGTCTGCCGATAAACCTGCCCCGGCCGCAGGATCACCGCTTCGCGCAGCGGCGTGTTGACCTGGTCCGGATAGGACTGCGCCTCCAGGCAGAAGCCATCATGGATCGCGTAAGGCTGCTCGCCCCGACCCTGTACGCCGGAGAGAAAATTGCCGCTGTAGAACTGCAACCCGGTCTCGGTGGTGGAGACGCGCAATTCACGCCCCGACCCCGGCTCGTAGACGCTGGCCACTTCGCGCAAGCTCTGCGCCACGCGGCTCTCGCCCGGTGCCGGTTCGTGCTCGCTGCGCAGGCAATAGCAGTGGTCGAAGCCACCGGCCAGTTTCAGTTGCGGATCGGGCCAGTCCAGGCGCGGGCCGATGGGGGCAGGCTGGCGGAAGTCGAAGGCGCTGCCGGCCACGTCCGCCCGGCCTTCCGGAATCAGCCTGGCATCGACCTGCAGGTAACCATCGGCCTCGATGGCGATGATGTGGTCGCGGATGTCGGATGTTCCGCCATTGAGATTGAAATACGCATGCGAAGTCAGATTGACGGGCGTGGCCGCATCGCTGGTGGCAGTGTAATCGATGCGCAACTGGCCCTCGTCATCCAGGCGGTACAGCACCGACGCCATCACCGTGCCGGGAAAACCCGCCTGCCCGGCCGGCGAGACCAGCATCAGGCGCAGACCTTCCGGATCGGGCTGCACCTGCCAGCGCTGGGCATGGAAACCTTCGCGGCCGCCATGCAGATGGTTCTCGCCTTCATTGCAATCGACCTGGTGCGCCACGCCGTCGAGTTCGAAACGACCGCCCGCGATGCGGTTTCCCCAGCGCCCGACGATGGCGCCGAAATACGCCGGGTTGTGCGCGTATTGCTCGACCCGCTCAAAGCCCAGCAGGACATCGGCCTCACGGCCATAGCGATCAGGTGCCCACCAGTTGACCATGGTGGCGCCGAGGTCGCTGATGGTCACGCGCATGCCGGTGTGGTTGCGCAAGGTGTAGAGACGGATGCCGTCAGCGGAGGTGGTGTGCGAGAGGGTGAAGTGCGTCATTTTGTGGTGGTAAGAAGGGAGGGTCCCGTGGTTTTCTTCTTGGGTCGGACGGCGGAGGCCGACGGTGCAGCCGAGCGCTCCAGTCCGGCGGCGAATTGTTCCTGATATTCCCTGGGCGTGCAGCCCAGTTCGCGCTTGAAGACGGCGTGCAGATACTGCACGGTGGTGAAGCCGCAGCTGACCGCGATCTCGGCCGCATGGCTGCCGGCCTGCTCCAGCATGCGCTTGGCGGCCTCCAGCTTGAAGCGCAGGATCTCGTCATGCACGCTGCGCCCCAGCTCACGGCGAAAATACCATTCCAGCGAGGAGCGCGAGATGCCCACGTAGTCAGCCACCTGGTCGGTCTTGATGCCCTGGCAGGCGTACTGGCGGATGAAGTGCAGCGCCTGCATCACGTGCGGGTGATTGCGCACCTCGTGGCGGCTGGAGGCCAGCACGTTGATGCCCACCGGCGGCACCATGATGCGCGTGTCCGGAAAACGCGCCCCGTGCAGCATCTGGTGCAGCAGGTGGGCCGCAGTGCGGCCCATCTCCACGCTGCCCTGGATCACCGAACTCAAGGGAATGCGCGTCAACACCCGCGCCAGCGGATCATTGTCGATGCCGATCAGGGCCACCTGCTCCGGCACGGCAATACCGGCAAACAGACATGCCTGCAACAACTGCCGCGCCCGTGCATCGGTGACCGCGATGATGCCCACCGGCTTGGGCAGACTGCGCACCCAGGCGATCTGCTGCTCCACGGCGGTATCCCAGGATTGCGCACTGGTGCCCACGCCGCGGTAGATGTGGCCGGTGATGCCGTCGGCCCCGGTGAGGTCGGTGAAGATGCGCTCGCGCTCCTGCGCCCAGCGGTTGCAGGGCGACTCGGGCAGGCTGAACAGGGCGAAATGCTGCAGCCCCGCTTCGATCAGATGGTCGTAGGCCAGCTTGACCATCTTGTAGTTGTCGGTGGCCACATAAGGCCGGTTGGCGGGATATTGCGAAGGGTCGGCGTAGGAGCCGCCGATGGCCACCACCGGCAGCTGCACGCCTTCCAGCGCTGCGGTCGTCACCGGATCGTCGAAGTCGGCAATGATGCCGTGTCCGGCCCAGCGTTCGATGCCCTGTGGGCGGCAGCGGAAATCCTCCTCAAGGTACAAGTCCCAGGAAGCACGGGTGCTGCTGATGTATTCGCCGATGCCGGAAATGATTTCCCGATCAAAGATCTTGTTGCCATTGAAGAGCAACGCAATCCGGTGCACCGTGGGTGCTTTTGCCACGCTGTGTCTCCTGTTTGCCGGCGTCGTCGGGCGCGCCGTTCTCGTGTTCGTCGAATTGTAGCGAGCCATCGTCGAAATGACGGATATGTGCTCCTGCAACAAAAAGAATCACTAAGCCGTTTGGTGAATTTCGTAATTGTAGAGGGGATTGGCCCGGGGCTAGTATCCCCCTCGCACCATCATGCGGCGTGACCCCACCCTGACAAGCTCGGCCCCACGCGCCCCCGGAAGCGATTGCCCCAAAACGGGCCAGCGGTTCCACCCGGACACGCCGCTTCAAAAATCATAATCAATTCAAATTCAATTCAAATCGGAGACTGGACTATGAAGGCAATGCTGAAGAAGACCGTATTGGCGCTGATGACCGTAACCACCCTGTCCATGGTGGCCGGCAGCGCCATGGCCGACGCCAAGAACCCCAAGATCGGTTTTTCCATCGATGACCTGCGCGTGGAGCGCTGGGCGCGCGACCGCGACTTCTTCACCGCCGCTGCCGAGAAGCTGGGCGCCAAGGTCTACGTGCAATCGGCCGATGCCAGCGAGCAACGCCAGATCTCCCAGATCGAGAACCTGATCTCGCGCGGCGTGGACGTGATCGTGATCGTCCCCTTCAACGCCACGGTGCTGACCAACACCATCAAGGAAGCCAAGAAGGCCGGCATCAAGGTGCTTTCCTATGACCGCCTGATCCTCAACGCCGACGTCGATGCCTACATCTCCTTCGACAACGAGAAGGTTGGTGAAATGCAGGCCGAAGGCATCCTGAAGGTCAAGAACAAGGGCAACTTCTTCCTCCTGGGCGGCTCGCCCACCGACAACAACGCCAAGATGTTCCGTGAAGGCCAGATGAAGGCCTTGAAGCCCTACATCGACAAGGGCGACATCAAGATCGTCGGCCAGCAATGGGTCAAGGAATGGAGCCCGACCGAAGCCCTGTCCATCGTCGAGAATGCGCTCACCGCCAACAACAACAAGATCGATGCCATCGTGGCCTCCAACGACGGCACCGCCGGTGGTGCGATCCAGGCCCTGGCCGCACAGAAGCTGGCCGGCAAGGTACCGGTCTCGGGTCAGGATGCCGACCTGGCTGCGGTCAAGCGCGTGGTGGCCGGCACCCAGACCATGACCGTCTACAAGCCCCTGAAGCAGATCGCCACCGAAGCAGCCAAGCTGTCCGTGCAACTGGCCCGCAACGAAAAACCGACCTACAACGCCCAGTATGACAACGGCTTCAAGAAGGTCGACAGCCTGCTGTTGAAACCCATCCTGCTGACCAAGGAAAACGTCAAGGTCCTGGTCGATGACGGCTTCTACACCCAGGCCCAGATCGACGGCCGCTGATCCCTGAGTCAAGCATGCCGGCTGCTCCCCCCGAGGCAGCCGGCATCGCCGTCTGCGCGCCCTGCGCGCAGACCCCGGAGACTTACTGGAAAGAACAGGCATGTCCGAGTATCTGTTAGAAATGAAAGGCATCGTCAAGAGCTTTGGCGGTGTGCGTGCCCTGGACGGCATCGACATCAAGATCCGGCCCGGTGAATGCGTGGGCCTGTGCGGTGAAAACGGCGCGGGCAAGTCGACGCTGATGAAGATCCTCTCCGGTGTCTATCCCCATGGCACCTGGGATGGCGAGATCCTGTGGGACGGCAAACCGCTCAAGGCCCATTCGGTGCGCGACACCGAAGCCGCCGGCATCGTCATCATCCACCAGGAACTGATGCTGGTGCCCGAACTGTCGGTGGCCGAGAACATCTTCATGGGCCACGAGATCACCCTGCCGGGTGGCCGCATGAACTACCCCGCCATGTATCGCCGCGCCGAAGAACTGATGCGCGAACTGAACATGCCGGACATCAACGTCACCCTGCCGGTCTCGCAATATGGCGGTGGTCACCAGCAGCTGGTGGAAATCGCCAAGGCGCTCAACAAGGATGCGCGCCTGCTGATCCTGGACGAACCCTCGTCGTCACTGACCGCCTCCGAAATCGCGGTGCTGCTGAAGATCATCAAGGACCTGAAGGCGCGCGGCGTGGCCTGCGTCTACATCTCCCACAAGCTCGACGAAGTCGCCGAGATCTGCGACACCATCTCGGTCATCCGCGATGGCAGGCACATCGCCACCACGCCCATGCAGGAGATGGATGTGGACAAGATCATCACGCAGATGGTCGGCCGCGAAATCACCGCCATGTATCCCGAGCGCAATCATGCCATCGGTGAGGTGGTGCTGGAGGCGCGCAACATCACCTGCTACGACATCGACAATCCGCGCCGCAAGCGCGTCGATGACGTCTCCTTCTCGGTGCGCCGGGGCGAGATCCTGGGCATTGCCGGGCTGGTCGGTGCCGGTCGCACCGAACTGGTATCGGCCATCTTTGGCGCCTATCGCGGACGCTACGAAGGGCAGGTCCTGCTGGAAGGCAAGCCGGCCGATACCGGCTCGCCCCTGAAGTCGATCCGTCAGGGTCTGTGCATGGTGCCGGAAGATCGCAAGCACCATGGCATCGTGCCGGATCTGGATGTGGGGCAGAACATCACCCTGACGGTCCTGAACCGCTTCTCGCGCGGCACCCGCATCGACAGCAGTGCCGAGCTCAAGACCATCCAGGACGAGATCAGCCGTCTGCGCGTCAAGACCGCCACCCCCTTCCTGCCCATCACGGGCCTCTCGGGCGGCAACCAGCAAAAGGCGGTGCTCTCCAAGATGCTGCTGGCCCAGCCCAAGGTGCTGATCCTGGACGAACCCACACGCGGGGTGGACGTGGGCGCCAAGGCCGAGATCTACCGGCTCATTTCCGAGCTGGCCAAGCTGGGACTGGCCATCATCATGGTTTCTTCCGAGCTGGCCGAGGTGCTGGGCGTGTCGGACCGCGTGCTGGTGATCGGCGAAGGCAAATTGCGCGGCGACTTCGTCAACGACAAGCTGAGCCAGGAAACCGTGCTGGCCGCCGCCATCAACCAGGCTGTCCCGCAGGCGTCGCCAGGCGCGGTGGCCGTCTGAAACAATCACAAGGTGAATTCGGTATGACTACAAGCAATCTGAGCAGCGCCGCTGGTGGCGCCATGGGCGGGGCCGGCGGCATGGCCAATCTCAAGCTGGTATTTCGCCGCTACAAGATCATCGCGCTGTTGATCGCCATCACCATCATCTGGGGCTTCTTCAGCTTCATGACCGATGGCGGCTTCCTCACTCCCCGCAATCTCTCCAACCTGCTGCGCCAGATGTCGGTGACCGGCATCCTGGCCTGCGGCATGGTGCTGGTCATCATCGCCGGTGAAATTGACCTGTCTGTGGGTTCGCTCCTGGGTCTGCTGGGCGGCATCGCCGCGCTGCTGGACGTGAGCCATCACCTGCCGCTGGCGCTGAACCTGGTGCTGGCACTGGGCTTTGGCCTGGGACTGGGGCTGTTGAACGGCTACATGACCGCTTATCTGGGCATTCCCTCCTTCATCGTCGGCCTGGGCGGCATGCTGGCCTTCCGTGGCATCCTGCTGGGCGTCACCGGCGGCATGACCATTGCCCCGGTGTCCGACAACATGGTCTATCTGGGCCAGGGCTACCTGCCGCCGCAGATCGGGATGGCGCTGGGCATCGCCCTGTTCGTGCTGGCGCTGGCCCTGACCTGGATGAGCCGCGTCAACCGCAGCCGCCACGGCCTGCCGCTGGCAGCGCTCTGGCGCGATGGCCTCAAGGTGCTGGTCATCGGCGTGGTACTGCTGGCCTTCATCCGTACGCTCAACAGCTACGATGGCATCCCCGTACCGGTGCTGCTGTTGCTGGGGCTGCTGGGACTGTTCAGCTACGTGAGCACGCAGACCGTCTTTGGCCGCCGCATCTATTCGGTGGGCAGCAACATGGAAGCCACCCGTCTCTCCGGGGTGAACGTGCAGGCGGTCAAGCTGTGGGTATTCGGCATCATGGGCGTGATGTGTGCCCTGGCCGGCCTGGTCAATACGGCGCGCCTGGCGGCCGGTTCGCCCTCGGCGGGCAACATGGGCGAACTCGATGCGATTGCGGCCTGCTTCATCGGCGGCACGTCCATGCGCGGCGGCTCCGGCACCATCTATGGCGCCCTGATCGGCGCGCTGGTGATGGCCAGCCTCGACAACGGCATGTCCATGCTGGACGTGGGCACCTACTGGCAGATGATCGTCAAGGGCAGCATCCTGGTGCTGGCAGTGTGGGTCGATGTGAGTACCCGTTCTGGCCGCTGAGTACCGTAACACGCAAATCATTTATATCGTTTCTTGGCCGCACCAGCGTCCCATCCTATCCTCTGGAGTAATCAAGCATGACCGCAGCTACTACCCCCGTCTTCGACCACGCCCTCTATCGCAGCCTCGCCGGCAAGCGGGTCGTCATTACCGGCGGCGGCAGCGGCATCGGTGCGGCACTGGTGGAAGCCTTCGTCGGCCAGGGTGCACAGGTCTGCTTCCTGGATATCGCCGTCGAACCCTCGCAAGCGCTGGTGGCCTCGCTCAAGGACGCCGCTGTCGCACCGCGCTTCTTCCCCTGCAACCTGATGAACCTGGAAGCGCTGCGCGCCACCTTCACCGACATCGAGACCGCCATGGGCGGGGTCGATATCCTCATCAACAACGCCGCCAACGATGACCGCCACAAGACCGCCGACGTCACCCCCGGCTACTGGGATGAACGCCTGGCGGTCAACCTGCGCCACCAGTTCTTCTGCGCCCAGGCCGTGCTGCCGGGCATGCGTGAACGCAAAAGCGGCGTGATCCTCAATTTCGGCTCCATCTCCTGGCACCTGGGCCTGCCCGACCTGACCCTGTACATGACCGCCAAGGCCGGCATCGAAGGCATGACGCATGGTATGGCACGCGACTTCGGCCGTGACGGCGTACGCGTCAACGCCATCATCCCCGGCGCCATCCGCACCCCGCGCCAGACCCTGCTGTGGCACACCCCCGAAGAAGAGGCGAAAATCCTGGCTGCGCAATGCCTGCCTGTCCGTGTCGATCCGCATGATGTCGCTGCTCTCGCGCTGTTCCTGTCTTCCGACAGCGGCGCCAAGTGCACCGGCCGCGAGTACTACGTCGATGCCGGCTGGCTGGGCGCGTAACTTATCCACACGCCTTTCGGCCCGGAGGAATCCATGAACAAGCCACACGCCACACCCCGTCGCTTCCGCTCCCAGGACTGGTTCGACAATCCCGACCACATCGACATGACCGCGCTCTACCTGGAGCGCTTCATGAACTACGGCATCACCGCCGAGGAGCTGCGCTCGGGCCGTCCCATCATCGGTATCGCACAGAGCGGCAGCGATATCAGTCCCTGCAACCGCATTCATCTGGAACTGGCCAAGCGGGTGCGCGACGGTATCCGCGATGCGGGGGGCATTCCCATGGAGTTCCCGCTGCATCCCATCTTCGAGAACTGCCGCCGTCCCACCGCCGCCATCGACCGCAACCTGGCCTACCTGGGCCTGGTGGAAATCCTGCATGGCTATCCGATCGATGCCGTGGTGCTCACCACCGGCTGCGACAAGACCACGCCCTCGCAGATCATGGCGGCAGCCACCGTCGATATCCCGGCCATCGTGCTCTCGGGCGGCCCCATGCTGGACGGCTGGATGGATGGCGAACTGGTCGGTTCCGGTTCGGCTATCTGGAAGGGCCGCAAGCTGCTCTCGGCCGGCAGCATCGACAACGAGAAATTCCTGGAGATCGCCGCTGCCTCCGCGCCCTCTTCCGGCCACTGCAACACCATGGGCACCGCCTCCACCATGAACGCCATGGCCGAAGCCCTGGGCATGTCGCTGACAGGCTGCTCGGCCATCCCCGCCCCCTATCGCGAGCGCGGCCAGATGGCCTATGAAACCGGCCGCCGCATCGTCGGCATGGCCTACGAAGACCTGCGTCCATCGGCCATCCTCACGCGCGAGGCCTTCCTCGATGCCATCGTCGTCAATGCCGCCATCGGCGGCTCCACCAATGCCCAGCCGCACATCATGGCCATGGCACGCCATGCGGGCGTGGAACTGCATTCGGAGGACTGGATGCAATACGGTTACGACGTGCCGCTGCTGCTGAACATGCAGCCGGCCGGCAAATACCTGGGTGAGCGCTTCCACCGCGCCGGCGGGGTGCCGGCCATCATGTGGGAACTGCAGCAGGCCGGCAAGCTGCGCGCCGATCGTATCACCGCCACCGGCAAGACCATGACCGAGAACCTGCAAGGCCGTCAGTCGCAGGACAGGGAAATGATTTACGCATTTTCCGCTCCGCTGCGCGAACGCGCCGGTTTCCTGGTGTTGAAGGGCAACCTGTTCGACTTCGCCATCATGAAGACCAGCGTCATCTCGCAAGCCTTCCGCGAGCGCTATCTCAGCACGCCCGGCCAGGAAAACATCTTCGAATGCCGCGCCGTGGTCTTCGATGGTTCGGACGACTATCACGCCCGCATCAACGATCCCGCGTTAAAGATCGACGAAAACACCCTGCTGGCCATCCGTGGCGCCGGTCCGGTAGGCTGGCCCGGCTCGGCCGAGGTGGTCAACATGCAGCCGCCGGACGCGCTCATCAAGCGTGGCGTATCGACCCTGCCCACGTTGGGTGATGGCCGCCAGTCGGGCACCTCCGACAGTCCGTCCATTCTCAACGCCTCGCCCGAGAGCGCCGTCGGCGGTGGCCTGGCCTACCTGCGCGATGGCGACCGCGTCCGCATCGACCTCAATACCGGAGAGTGCAACATGCTCATCAGCGAGCAAGAGCTGGCGCGCCGCAAGAGCGAAGGCATCCCGCCGGTACCGCCCAGCCAGACACCCTGGCAGGAAATCTATCGCAGCACGGTCGGCCAGCTCGAGACCGGCGCCTGCATGGAACTGGCCCTGAAGTACCAGGGCGTGGCGCAAACCCTGCCGCGACACAATCACTGACATGCTGACCCTGCATCGTGAGTTGCGCATGCCACCGGCCCCGGTGAGAAGGATCAAGGGGCCGATGCGCATCGACGCGCACCAGCACTTCTGGCGCTATCGTTCCGAGGACTATCCCTGGATCGGTACCGGCATGGACCTGCTGGCGCAAGACCGCCTGCCCTACCAGTTCCAGCCCCTGCTGGAAGCGCAGGGCCTGCATGCGTCCATCACGGTGCAGGCCCGTCCGGGCCGCGAGGAAACCAGCTTCCTGCTGGAGATGGCGCGGCGGGATGCGCGCATCGCCGGCGTCATCGCCTGGGATGACATCGCCGCGCCGCAACTGGCCGAGCGCATGGAACAGTGGGGTCGCCAGAAGATGCTGGGCCTGCGTCACCCCATGCAGGAGGACGATGACGCCGCACAGTTGCTGGCCTGCCCGCGATTCAATGACGGCGTGCGCTGGTTGCAGGAGCGCGACTACGTGCTGGAGGTGCTCACCCATGAGCGCCACCTGCCGCAGTTGCGCCAGCTCTGCGCGCTGCATGACCAGCACTGGGTGGTCCTGAATCATCTCGGCAAGCCGGCCCTGAAGGAATTCCGCAAGGGCCGCGCCGCCTACGAACGCTGGCGCCAGCAATTGCGCGAACTGGCCGCCATGCCGCACGTGGTCTGCAAGATCTCCGGCCTGCTGACCGAAGCCGACTGGCTGCGCGGCCTGTGCACGCGCGACTTCGATCACATCGTGCAATGCCTCGATACGGCGCTGGAGCTGTTCGGTCCGCAGCGCCTCATGTTCGGTTCGGACTGGCCGGTATGCCTGCTGGCCGCTTCCTATGCGCGGGTGGTGGCGGTGGTGCAGGAATGGGCCGCCCGTCGCCTTTCGCCTGCTGACCAGGACGCCTTGTGGGGCGAATCCTCGGCCCGGATTTATGGCCTGATGTCATAAGCTTCTTCCCGGATTCCTTTTCATTGCCAAGCGATTTTCACGGTGCGATATTGCGCCAGGGAACGCTTTGTCATGACAAGGTACGGGGAGACAAAAAATCAAACGCCTCAAACGCAACATGACCCTGCTGGTGAGCTCGCTGATGCTCATGGCAGTGGTCGTCACCAGTGTGGTGCTCTACCAAAGTTACAGGCAGGTAGAGCGCACCTCGATCAACCATGCCCTCAACGTGGCACGTATCGCGCAGCGCTCGATCTCGCGCAACATGGAACTGCTCTCGCTGGACCTGGACAGCGTGGCCTGGCGCTACCGGCATACCCAACTGCACAGCATGCCGGTGCAGCAGCAACTGGAATTCCTGCTGGGCGAAAAAGTGGAAGCCGGTTATATCGTCGCCCAGGGTATCGTCAATGCCGAGGGGACACTGGTGGTCGGTTCACCGATACTGGAGCAGATCATGCCCGGCAGTTTTTCCGGACGCGATTTCTTCGACATGGCACGTCAGGATGCGGCGACCACCCTCTATATCTCGCCACCGCAGTCCGTCAGGCTGGAGCGGCGCGCCCAGGTGATCGTCCTGTCCAAGCGTCTGGTGCATGCCGATGGCAGCTTTGCCGGGATCGTCTTCATGGTGCTCTACCTGGATTACTTCCGGCAGCTGTTCGAGGCCATGTCGCTGGAAAAGCATGCGGTCATGTCGCTCTACTCGGTGGACGGTGTGGCCTACATGCGGGTGCCCTATGACGATGCCTTCATCGGTTCCGTGCTGGAGAATGCCCCGCAGCTGCAAAAACTGCTGGCCTCGACGTCCCCCGCCGAAGGCAGCTATTTCACGCGTTCCCTGCAGGATGGCGTACAACGTCTGTACTCCTACGTGCGCGTGCCGAAGACGCGCTGGGTAGTCTTCATCGGCCAGACCAAGCAGACGCTGTTCCGCGAGTGGATGCGCATGTTGTACGCGGTGCTGTTCCTGCTGGCCGTCTTCAGTACCGCCAGCGTCTATCTCATGAGCTTGCTGCGCGAGGAATTCTTTCGCCGCAGCAAGCTGGATCAGCAACTGGAAGAACAGGCCCGCACCGACAAGCTCACGACGCTGTTGAACCGCCGCGCCCTGGACGAGGGCCTGCAGGAAGCCTGGCACAAATGCCAGCGCAACCAGGCCGCACGCTTTGCGGTGCTGTTTACGGATGTGGATTTCTTCAAGCTCTACAACGATACCTATGGCCACAAGGCCGGTGACTATGCCCTGGTGGCCGTGGCCCGCTGCATCAGGAGCGCGGTCTCGCGCCATTTCGACCGGGCAGGACGGTATGGCGGGGAGGAATTCGTGGTGCTGCTCGATGAAGCCGATGCCGAGGGCGCCCTGCACGTGGCCAGGACCATCATCGCGGCGCTGCAGGCGCAGAAGATCCCGCATGAGCGCAGCCCCTGCGGCCGACTCACCATCAGCATCGGCGTGGCCTGCCTGGAGCGGGGCGTCCATCGCAGCATCGAGGAAGTGGTCAAGGCGGCCGACCAGGCGCTCTACCAGGCCAAGCGGGACGGCCGCAACCGCGTGGTGCTGTACCAGGCGCCCACCGAAGTGGTGCCGGCCGCGTGGCAGCTCAGTTCAGCGAACAGTTGAGCCACTTGGCGATGCGCACGCCATCCAGGCGCGAGCCATTGGCCGTCCCGCTGCCCAGCATGGTGACAATCACCGGGCGGCGGTCGTGCACCAGCAGGCGCAGCACCATGTTGTGGCCGGACTCGTTGATGAAGCCGGTCTTCTGTACCGTGGCATTGACCTGGCCGTAGCGGATCAGACGGTTGGAATTGATGTACTGCAACTGCCCGCGACCGATGTTGATGATCTTCTGCTTGTCCAGTGAATCGTTGCGAATGAGCTGGTAGCGGTTGGCCGCCTTGACCAGTTCGGCCAGCTCGCGCGGGGTCGAGACATTCTCCGGCGACAGGCCGGTGGCATTCTCGAAATGGGTATGGGTCATGCCCATCGCCTGGGCGCGTGCGTTCATGGCGGCGATGAAGGCCGGGCGGCCACCGGGATAGTCACGGCTCATGGCCGCAGCCGCGCGGTTCTCCGAGGACATCAGCGCGATATGCAGCATATCCGCACGCGACAGGCTGGCCCCCACTTTCAGGCGCGAATAGGTGAACTTCAGGGTGTCCAGGTCGTCTTCGGTCACCTCCAGGCGATTGGCCATGGGCAGCGATTTCTGGTCCAGCCAGACGATGGCCGTCATCAGCTTGGTCACCGAGGCGATGGGCGCGACCGTATCGGCGTCGCGCTCAAAGAGCGGCGTATTGGTCTGTTCATCCAGTACATACACCCCGCGCGAGAAGAGGTGGCGGCGCGAGGCTTCCGTGAAGCCGCAGCGCGACAACAGCTCGGGCTTGGTGTTGGTGGTGATGGCCGGGGTGGCAGCCTTGGCCGCAACAGCCGCCGTGCCCGCCACAGCGGCTGCGGCTGCATGGCTGCGACGGCGGCTGCGGGCCGGCACGCGGGCCTTGGCGGGAGCGACGGCCTTCTTGCGTACGCTGCGCTTGCGCCCCTTGGCGCCGCTACTGGCAGGCCGATGCTTGCCGGCCGTGGAACCGGCGGCCTGGGCCTCGCTGATCTTGCCCGACAAGGCCGTCAGCGCCAGCAGCAGCACGCTGCACATGAGCAAACGGACCAGCACGCCGGCGCGGCGCAGGCCAGGCAGAATCAGCTGAAAAAAGGGGAAATCATTACCGGAACGGGACTGCTGCGTGCAAAACATCGTCGAAAACCTTAGTCGGGCGCTCATCCAAGACCAGTCATGATACGGAAACTTGGCTTTTGATGCAGCACCCTTCAGCTGTGTATAACGACAAATGAACAATATGACAAACTGACAAGTCCCCCCGCCGCCACAATTTACTTCCCCGGCTGCAACCCGGCGGCGCATAATCTGTCCATTGCTGGCCGGGGCAGGCTGCTCCCGGCGCACTCCGTCCGACTGAATCAACGATTTCCTCATGTCCAATCTCATCGTACACGGCGGCCGCCCGCTGCGCGGCGACATCATCCCCTCCGCCAACAAGAATGCCGTCCTGCCCATTCTCTGTGCCACGCTCCTGACCGACCAGCCACTGCGCCTGATCGGCATTCCCGAGATCACCGACGTCAAGAAGATTCTGGAGATCTTCCGCGTGCTCGGCAGCCAGGTGCAGGTGGACTATGCCAGCGGCGTGCTGGAGCTGCATCACCGCGATACCCGTTTCGATCCCAAGCTGCACCATCTGCCGGAGGAGATGCGCTCGTCCATCATGCTGGTGCCGCCGCTGCTGGCGCGCTTCGGCGTGGCGCGGCTGGAAAACGACGTCAAGGGCTGCACCCTGGGCGTGCGCGAGATTGATCCGCACGTCGAGGTGTTCCAGCGCTTCGGGGCGCAGGTGGAGAGCAGTCCCGACTCGCTCATCATCCGCAGCGCCGGCCGCATGCAGGCCAATCATCACTGGCTGGACTATGCCTCGGTCACCACCACCGAGAACTTCGTGCTCTGCGCGGCTGCCGCCGACGGGGAATCGGTGCTCACCAATGCCGCCTCCGAGCCGCACGTGCAGGAGTTCTGCCGTTTCATGGCGATGATGGGCGTGCAGATCGATGGCATCGGCACCTCGCGCGTGAGCGTGCGCGGCAGCGGCCAGCCGCTGGGCGGTGGCGAGTTCCGCTTCGATGAGGATTTCCACGAGATCGCCACCTTCCTGGCCATGGGCGCCATCACCGGCGGCCAGGTGCGCGTGCGCAACAGCGCCCCGCAACAGTTCCCGCTGATCGACCGTACCTTCGCCAAGTTCGGCGTGGAAGTGGTGCATGAGAACGGCTGGTCGCACACGCGCCAGAACGGGCCGCTGAAGGTCGTCAAACCCTTCACCAGCAACATCCTGACCAAGGTGGAAGCCGCGCCCTGGCCCTATCTGCCGGTGGACCTGCTGCCCATCTTCATCGCACTGGGGGTCAAGGCCGAGGGCAACACCATGTTCTGGAACAAGATCTACGATGGCGCCATGGGCTGGAGCAGCGAGCTCTCCAAGTTCGGTGCCCACGTGTTCCTGGGCGATCCACATCGCCTGATCACCTTCGGCGGCTTGCCGCTGTCACCGGCTTCGGTGGAGAGCCCCTACATCATCCGCGTGGCCATTGCCCTGTTCATGGTGGCCGCCAGCATCGAGGGCCGCTCGGAAATCCGCAACGCCCTGCCGATCCGGCGCGCTCATCCCAAGTTCGTGGAAAACCTGCGCTCGCTGGGCGCGGTGGTGGACTGGGTCGAAGAAGACTGATCCCCGCCACGGCCCAGGCCCGAACCGACATCGAAGGGGACGCCAGGCGTCCCCTTTTCGCAGGACAGGAGAAGGGCTTTTCATCCTGCAGATCCCCGTTCGCAGTGCACGGATTTGTCCCGCTGCGCAGTCACTCTTGCCGAGGACATCGGATGCGATCATCGGCATCCTTCCGGTCACCTGTTTCTGCACGAATACCCTTTTGTTTTGCCGTATTTCCACGGGCCTTGTCAGGTTTTTGGAAGCTGTCAGAACAACTGCTTCTAGGCAGGAAATATCGAATTATTTCGATAGCTCTCTGCCAACTGCAGCCGCATAGTTTCCGCCGTTAATCTACGCCGTGGCGGAAGTACAGGTCATGCGAGGAGGATGCGGTCAAGCCACGAGAGAACAAGACAAGGCTGACCGCCCCCTGCAGAAACCCCTTCACCTACCACCACCGAGACAGGCTTCGCCCCACTGATCCGAGAGCAGAGCTTTGATCCGGACAGTCCTGTCTCAACCGCAATGAACGTCGCGCTGCCCTCCCCGGAGAGCGGCCTGGACTCGTGCGCCCTGCGGTTGGCGTAGTCGTGATCAACATGTGTGCCGGATGATGCGATCCGGTGCGCCTTCTACGACTGAGCAGACAACATGAGCGTTACCGTATTGAATCTGACCGAAGCCAGCACCCTGCTGCGCACGATCAACAAGCGCGACATCAAGGATGTGCGCGCCATCGACAACGACCTGGCCCTGGTGATGGAGAACGGTCACAAGATCATCATCAGCCGTGGCGCCGTGACCGCCGTGAACTCACCGCAGCTGGTCCTGGAATTCGCCGACGGCGACGTCGCCCTGGGCGATGTCTTCGAGAAGCTGAACCACATTGAAGTCGCCAGCGATGCCACCGCTCCCCTCATGACCAGTGAAGTCAAGCGCTATGGCATCAAGCGCGTGGTCAAGGCCAAGGACACCGCCAAAGACAAGGACGAAGAACAAGCCGAGGCCCGAGCGGAGATCGACGACGGCAAGCCCGTGGCCACCCTGGCCAGTGATGGCGCCCTCAAGCAGCCGGTGGCTGCGACCGACGTGGCGCAGAAATCGACCATCCCATCCTCTTCCCTCACCGAGGGCAGCAGCGCCGAAGCCGCCGACAATGGCGGCGGCCTGTCCTTCTCCTGGCCGGTGGTCGCCGGTGGCCTGGGCCTGCTGGCAGCGGCAGCCGGTGGTGGCGGCGGCGGTGGTGGCGGCCAGTCGGGGGCGGCCGCAGTGCCCAAAGCGGGCACCACGCTCTCCGGCGCCACCGTTCTGGGTCCGCTCAACAATGCCACCATCACCGCCTACGACAGTCAGGGCAACGTGATCGGCAAGCCGGTGCCGGTGATCAATGGCCGCTATTCGCTGGTGCTGGACCAACCCGACTACAAGGGCCTGATCCTGCTGGCCGTGCGCGACAACACCCCGGGCGTGGCCGACAACTTCGCCGATGAAGCCACCCTGCGCATCACCGACCTGGGCAACACCGTGCTGCGTTCGGTCGTGCTGGCCGATGGCAGCAACCAGACCATCAACGTCACCGCGCTGACCGAGCTGGCCGTGCTCAAGGCCGGCCTGAGTGCGGGCCAGACCAACCTGGCCGCCAGCCAGATCAGCGTCACCAAGGCCACCGACGCCAATGCGGCGGTGAGCGCCTTGTTCAAGGTCAACATCACGGCCGGCGAAGTACTGGCCACCAGCATCACCGACAGCAACGGCGCGGCCGTGGTCAATCCGGACTTCGCCCGCGGCAGCACTGCTGCGCGCAACTATGGCATTGCTCTCAAGGCCATCTCCAACCTGTCACAGACCGATCCCGCCCGCTATCCCGACCAGGGCACGGCGATCCGGAAACTGGCCGACAGTCTGCAATTCGACGATGCCACCAAGCCCAAATGGAGCGATACCGTCACCCAGTCCGACCTCTTCAACGAGCGCCTCAACACCCTCGCCAACGACCCCACGCTGAGCGAAGCCGAGCGCAATCAGGCGCGCGAGCGCCTGGCGTCACTGCAGAAGCTGCCCGACGGCAGCACCGTCAACGACCATCTGCTGACAAACCACATCGGCATCCTCGAACCCACCATCCTGATCCGCAATGCGACGCCCGGTGCCTCACCCTGGCAAGCACCGGCCGATGGCAAGCTGGTACTCGATGAGAACGAACTGAGCAATGGCGGCCTGGCGGTGAAGGCGCCGCCCCAGGCCAGAGTGGAAGTGACCCTGATCGGTCAAAACGCGCAAGGGCAGGAAATCGTCGTCAGGCTGCCGACGAGCATTGCCGACGGCAACGGCATTGCCGTACTGCGCGCCAACCAGGCCGCGCTCGATCTGTTCAAGCAGATGACGCGCGAACAGCCGGTCGCCGCACGCGTGACCGTGACCGACGGCGACACCAGCCGCAGCAACCAGAATGTCTGGAAGGGCAATGCCGACGTGCACATCGACGTCGTCACCCCGCCCGGCCTGACTGACTTCGCCGACAACAAGGTCGCGCTGGTCAACGATAGCTTCTATGGCGGCGCAGACGGCGACACCACCGCGCTGGGCAGCAATAGCGACAGGGTCACCAACGACGCTGCGGTACGCGTGTTGCTCACGCGTGTGCTCAAGCCGGAGGAACGCCTGGAATTCCAGTTCGCCACCACCACCACCGGCGCCAACAATGCACCGGTCTACGGCAACTGGTTCACCCCCGCCGATCTGAAGGCCACGGCACCCGACAGCAATGGCCAGGTGGGCTACGTCTCGAGCAAGCTCCCCCTGACCGAAGGCCAGGTCTGGCTCAAGGCGCGCATCGTGCGGACCGCCGCCCAATCGGGGGTTGCCCAGGGCAGTACCCGCGAACTGGGCAGCGAGCTCAAGTTCACCCTGGACAAGACCGCACCGGCCCAGGTGCCACTGCGCATGGAGGCCAGCGGTGATGATGGCATCAGCAGCGCCGACGGCATCTCCAGCCAGACCGGCATCCTGCTCTCGCCGCAGCTGCCTCTGGAGAACGGCGCCGAGGTGCACCTGCGCCTGCTGGCCGGCAGCGGCACCGATGGCAACACGCTGCAACTGGTCCACGCCAACGGCAGCCAGGAGGCGCTCACGCCCGGCAACTGGGTGCGCTGGCAAAGCGGCGACCAGCTCAGACTGATCGGCCAGACCCTGCAAGGCAACGGCAAGGCGCGCCTGCAGGTGCGCCAGATCGACGCGGCCGGCAACTTCACCGACAGCACCCAGAGCTTCGTGGCCGACAGCACCCGCGTGATCGAGCAGGTGGTCTTGCTGGCCAGCCGCGAGCAGGCGCTCACTCAAGCCAAGGCCGCCGTCATCGCCGCCCAGGAAGCCTATGACAGCGCCAGCGCAGCCGACAAGCCGACCCGCCAGGCCAGCCTGACGGCCGCCCAGACCAGGCTGCAGGATGCACAGATCGCGCGCGACCAGGCGCCGGAACAGGTGCGGCTCGGCCTGCTCAAGAGCAACGGCACCACCCGCCTGTCCGATCTGACCGGCACCGTAGTCGATCCGGCCTTGCTGCCGGCCATCCTGCGCGCCGTGGCCGCCACCGCTGACCCGGAGCAGGTCAATGACGCCGCCAGCCTGAGAACCCTGGTCAGCAACGTCGTCACCGCTGCCAATACGGTCCTGGCCAAGACCTCGGTGTATGGCGACAACGACACCAACCCGGCCCCGACCACCGCCGACTTCGAACGTCTGGCCATCCCCGGCACCGATCAGCAGGCCACCCTTGCACTCACCAATGCCGCCCTCAAGTCCTTGCCGGCCAGCCGCACCAATACCGTGGCTGCGCTGCGTACCATTGTGGAGGCGGCCGCGCGCGTGGCTGCCCTGGCCGATGGCACCCCCGGCAACACGGCCGATGCCGCCCTGCCCAGCGCCGCCGACTACACCGTGCTGGGCGTGAGCACGCCCTTGAGCCAGGCCGCCGCCCGCGTGACGGGCCAGGTCATCGATGGCAAGCCGCTCAATGACGTGGCCGCCACGACCGCGCTGGAAGCCATCGCTGCGGCCGCCCAGCGGGTGACCGAGCATGCCGCCGGCAACAACCTGGCCACCCCGCTCACGCCGCAGGACTTCAGCGTGCTGGGCATTCGCGGCGTCACCGCCGACAACGTGGCCCGCCTGGCCGCCGCCCTGCGCGACGTGCCCGCTTCGCTGCGCCCGACCACCGTGCAGGGCGTGGTCGATACCCTGGCCGAGATCCGCGCCGTCGTCGCCCTCGACCTGGGTACGCTGCAAGTGCTGATGAACTACGCCCAGCATGCAAGCCCCATCGATCCGGACAACCCGGCGCTGCTGGTGCCCACCCTGGCGCAGTACGACAATCCGCTGCTGCAGGCCGCCGGGACCCAGGTCACCCCGGCCAACCTGGCGTCGATCAACGATGCGCTCTTCAAGGTGGGTGTGGAAGCCGTCGATTCCTGGAGCAAGATCGCCGCCCTGGTGCGCTCCTACAACCTGATCCTGGCGGCCGCCGATGGCGTGAGCAACGCCACCGCGCTGCCCACCGAGGCCGACTACAGCCAGGTCGGCGTCAAGAGCCTGCAGGCGCGCCTGCCCGGCGTAGCCGATACGGCAGCACGGCAGAACGCCGCCACCCTGCTGGGCAATGTGATCGACCGCAGCAGCCGCGAGGAAGTCGACACCGTCGCCGAGCTCGACAGCCTGGCCGACATCGTCAGTCGCGTCATCCGCATTGCCGCCGGCCAGCCCGACACCCTCAGCGCCGACGAGTGGAAGCGCCTGCACGTGAACCCGGAACTGAACACCGAGCAGTTGCGCATCGTCCTGCCGGCTATCGCCGCCACCGCCGATGACGGCAGCGAAGTCACCACCCTCGCCGCCCTGTCGACCCGCATCGGCAATGCCCTGGGCAGCGCCCAGCGCATCAGCCTGTATGCCGATGACAACAGCAACAGCGCCCCCACCCTGGCCGACTACAAGAACATCGGCGTCACCGGCGTGGACGACAACCAGCTGGTGGGCGCCATCAATTCCGCCCTGGCCACCTCGGCCATTGGTGCCGAACAGGTGCGTCTGGCCGCCACCGTGGGCGACCTGATCCGCCTGGCCCGCGAAAGCGCGACCGATCCGGTCTCGCCGCAGCAGGGCGTGACCCTGAGCCTGGCCCGACTGCAGAACCTGGGGCTGGCGGACATCGCCGATGAGGCCACCCGGCTGGCCTTCCTGGATGCGGTGCGGGTCAAGGGCAACAGCGTCGATCCGGTCACCCGCGCACCGCGCTCGGAGGACAGCGCCGCCACCCACGACGTGAACGGCGTCAACAGTATCGAGGAACTGGCCGCCATCGCCAGCAGCTATGCCAGAGTGATGGCCTATGTGCGCAATGCCGCCGGCACCGCCCCGCAAAGCGAGGATTACCTCAACATCGGCGTGCAGCTGCCGGCCGTCAATGCGCCTCAGGCGCTGCAACTGCTGAACAGCGTCATCCACGCACAGCCCGATTCGGTCAAGATCAACACCATCGCCGGCCTGAACCGGCTGGCGCTGACGGTGGAGCAGCTCATGCAGCTGGCCGCCGTGAGCCCGCTGCCCGGCAGCACGCCACCGCATTACCCGGTACCGGCCAGTGCGCTCAGCGTCATCGAGCTGCAATGGCTGGGGATCAACGCGGTCAATGCCGACAACCTCCCCTTCCTGCTCAACAAGCTGCAAAGCACGCCCAATGACGGCAGCGCCCTGGTGTCGCTGAGTCAGTTGCAACAGCTGGCCGATGCCGCTGCCACTGCGCGCAACCGCATCGTCAGAGTGGCCCAGGACAACGGCAGCGAGCCCCTCGGTGCCGTCGATCTGGAAGCGGTCGGCCTGAGCCTGCCGGTCAACGGCAGCAACAGCAGCGCCGAATACCTCAAGCTGGTCAACGAGGCCCTGCAATCGACGGCCATCGATGCCAGCCGCGCCAACACCCCGGCGCTGCTGCAGACCATCATCGATGCCGCCCAGCACGTGGTCGACAACACGGCCGGTCACACGCCGCTGGCCAGCGCTCGCCCGAGCGCCGCCGATCTGGAAGCGCTGGGCCTGCCGCACAGCGAAGTGGTCAATGCCGGCCCGGCCGCCATGGAACTGCTCATCGACAGCATCACCGCCCGTCCCTTCGTCGACCTGGGCCGCAATCACGCCGGTACCACACTGCCCCTGCCGGCCAAGCTGAGCCACCTGCTGGACGTGATCGGTGCGCTGCGCATGCTGGCAGCCACCGGCATCGTCGGCACTGGCCTGAACGCCGCCGAACTGCAGGAACTGGGCGTGACCCTGACGCCCTACACCGATGCCAGCGGCGTGGCCGGTCACCATCTGCCGGCCATCCTCGCGGCCATCGCCGCCAGCCGCAGCGACGGCAGCGAAGTCAGTCGCCTGGGCAGCCTGCAGAGCCTGGCCACGCGGGCCGGTGCAGCACAGGAAAAGATCCGGCTCTACGCCGATGAAACCGGCCAGCCCGGCGCCCCGGCCCCCACGGCCGAGGACTACCGCTCCATCGGCCTGGTCAAGAGCGAGGCCGATGCCGGTGGCGTACGTGCCGCCCTGGTCACCGCCGAGCGCGTGGGGGCCATCAATGCTGCCCTGCATGGTCCCGGCATCAGTGCCGCCCAGGCCGATACCCCGGCCGAGATCAAGCGCGTCGTCGTGGCCTACAACGCCATCCTCGACAGCGCCAATGGCCACGCCGGCGACACCGGCGTGGCGCTCACCGCCCAGCAGTTCCGCGACATCGGCCTCAACGTGGCCGGCGTGACCCAGCCCAGCGGCAGCGGCGAGGCCAAGGACGCAGCCGTGTTCTCGCTGTTCACCTCGCTCATCGACAGCGTGCAGGCCGCCGAGGTCGCCACTCCGGCCAGGCTCGAGGCCCTCGGCGCCAGCGTGACCAGGCTGATCGGCCTGGCCGGACAGCCGCGCAACCAACCGGTCATGAACGCGCCCGCCGTCAGCGAGTTCGATACCTTCGGCGTGCGCACCCTGAGCACGGAAGAACGCGATGCCTTCGTGGCCGTGCTGCAAACCAAGGGGGTTGCCGACTTCGACACCCTGGGCGAACTGCAGGCGCTGGCCACCAGCGTCCGCGCCGCCTATGGACGTGTGCGCAGTTATGCCGACAACAATGGCGGCGCAGCCCCCACCCTGGCCGATTACCAGGACCTGGCCATCACCGGCATCAGCGACAATGCCGGCCACCGCGAGGCCGTCAATGCCGCGCTGGCCACGGGCGCCGTCACCGGCACGACCATCGCCAGGCTCAATGCCCTGCAAGCCGTGGTGGACTCTTACCGGCTGCTGCTGCAACAGGCCGATGGCACGGCCGACAACACCCCTGCGGCCAATCTGGCCAAGCTGGAAGACTTCGAGCACATCGGGGTGGACATGAGTGCGCTCAAGGCGCTCGACACCATCACCCCCGGTACCACCGGCAATGCGGTGCAACTGCTCAGTTCGCTGGTGGACAGCCGCACCGCCAGTGCGGTCGATACCCCGCAGGAAATCCAGCAGTTAGTTACATTGGTGAACAAACTCGCGCTGGCCGAACAGGGGCGCAATGCCGACCCCTTGCAAGTGGCCGACTTCGCCCTGATCGGCCTGACGGTGGACGCCGCCGCCCTCGCCTCGATCCGCCAGCAGCTGGAGAACCTGCCCGACAACGGCAGCGCCCTCACCAGCTTCGGCCAGTTGCGCACCCTGGTGCTGAGCGTGACCGGTGTGCCGACCTGGAACGTGGTGGCCGGCGACGACGTGATCAACCTGGCCGAACGCCAGGCCGGCGTGACCTTGAGCGGCAGCGCCGGACAAAACGATGTGCTCACGCTGTTCTATCCCGATGGCACGGTCATGAAGAGCGGCATCACCGTAACCAACGATGGCAACAACCGCTGGATCTGGAGCTACAGCCTCACCAGCAGCGACTGGGCGCGCCTGAATGCCGACAACGCCGATGGCGTCGAGAAGATCCTGCATCTGCAGGCCCGCAACACCAGCACCGGGGTGGATTCGATCAGGGTGGCCCACAAGCTGAGCATCGACACCGTGGCCCCGCCGGCCAACCTGCTGGTCAGGCTGGAGCAGGACACCGGCAGCTCGGCCACCGATGGCGTCACCAACCAGGGCAAGGTCACCGTCACCAACGTCGCTGCGGATGCGCAGTGGGAGTACCAGATCGACAATGGTCCGTTCCAGACCGGTTCGGGCAACAGCTTCCTGGTCACCCAACAGGGACCGCACACCATCAGCGTGCGGCAGATCGACAGCGCCGGCAACCGCAGCACCGCCCAGAGCCTGCACATGACGCTGGACACCACGGCCCCGGCTGCACCGGCGATCGCCCTGGCCACCATTGGCGGTACCATCAATGAACTGCCGGTGACCAACAGCGACACCATCCGCGTGACCGGTCTGGAGCCCAATGCCAGCTGGCAATGGCGCGTCAACCGCAACGACTTCACCGACAATCCGGACTGGATCAACGGTACCGGCGACAGCTTCAACCCGGGCGGCGCCGCTGCCAACCAGAACCGCAACCTCTACGTGGAAGTACGCCAGCTGGATCAGGCCGGCAACGCCGGCAATGTCAGCCGCCTGAGCTTCACGCTGGACACCACGCCACCGGTCGCACCCCGGCTGGTACTGGCCGGTGCGCGCGGAGACGCTGGCACGGGCCTGTTCAGCAATAGCGGCAACATCGACATCGAGGGTCTGGAAGCGCTGGGCCGTTGGGAATATTCGCTCAATGGCGGCGCCAGCTTCACCGCCGGCAGCGGCAGCCGACTGACCCTGCCGGCCGGCGATGGCCAGAAGACGGTCATCGTGCGTCAGTTCGACCTGGCGGGCAACCGCACCGACAGCGCTGCCTTGAACTTTACGCTGGATACGATCAGGCCCAATGCCCCGACACTGCGTCTGCGCACCGATTCCGGCAGCAGCAACAGCGATGGCATCACCAACGATGGCACCATCCGCATCGAAGGCCTGGAGAACGGCGCCACCTGGGAATACAGCCTGGACGGGGGCCTGAACTGGTCCTCCCAGGACATCGCCAGCGACAACACGCTCAGCCTGACCGACAACGGCACCCGCAGAAGCCTGCTGGCGCGCCAGATCGACCGTGCCGGCAACGTCAGCGCTGCCAGCGCCAAACTGGACTTCACCATCGATACCACGCCGCCGCGCAACCCGCGCCTGATGCTGGCCGACAACACCAGCGGCGACGACCTGCTGCGCCTGACCAGGAACGGCACCATCAACGTGCTGGACCTGGATGCGGGCAGCACCTGGCAATACAGCACCGATGGTGGCACCACCTGGCGCGATGGCGTCGGCAGCAGCTTCACCGTCAGCGGCGATGGCGACAAGCAGCTGCGGGTACGGCAGACCGACGTGGCCGGCAACACCAGCACCAGCGCGGTGCTGACCATGAAGCTCGACACCGTCGCCCCGGTCAAACCGGGCACAGCTTCGCTGGTCAACGACAGCGGCACGCTCGGCAATGACCTGCTCACCAACGACGGTCGCCTGCAGGCACCGGTCCCCAGCGAAGCCGGTCTGCGCTATGAATACAGCGTTGACAGCGGCCTCACCTGGAGCGACATCAGCCAGCCTGTCAAGGGCGTCAAGCAGGGCGGCAACGATGGCGAGAAGAGTGTGCTCCTGCGCAGCCGCGACGCGGCCGGCAACATCAGTGTGTCCAGCGATGTGTTCCGCTTCACGCTCGATACGCGCGCACCGGACAAGCCGCTGGCACCGAGACTGGCGAGCGACACGGGCGACTCCAGCAGCGACGGCATTACCAGCAATGGCCAGATCGTGCCTAGCGGTCCGGTCGAGCCGACGGCGAGTTTCGAATACAGCGTCGACGGCGGTGAATGGGGCAGTCTGTCCAACCCCATCAAGGGCAGCAAGGACGGCGGCATGGACGGTCTCAAGAACGTGCGCCTGCGCATCAAGGACAAAGCCGGCAACGTCAGCGAGCCCAGCGATGTCTTCAGCTTCACGCTGGACACGACGCCGCCCCCCAAGGCGACCCTGGCCATGGTCAAACCCCCGGTCGGGGGCAGCACCGATGACGGCACGGTGCGCGTGGCCAACCTCGAAGCCGGGTCGCGCTGGGAATACAGCGTGGATGGCGGCACCACCTGGAGCGCCGGCAGTGGCGACAGCTTCAAGGTCAAGGGCAGCATCGATGGCAGCGGCAACACCGACGGCGCCAAGAGCGTGAAGGTGCGGCAGCTCGACAAGGCCGGCAACGCCAGCGAAAGCGACGTGCTGCAGTTCAATCTCGTCACCCGTATCGAAGCGCCCACGGTGAACGTGGTCTCGCCATTGAAGACCCTGGCCGATGGTACGGTCATCGTGGATGCGGCCAACGGACCCAACAAGACGGTGACGCTGGAGGTTGCCGGACGTCGCGGCAGCGTGGCGGTATTGACGCGCGACGATGGCACCGAGATCGAGCGCAAGAACGTCGACAACTTCGGCAAGGCCAGCTTCAATCTCAATCGCAGCCTCACGGTGAGCGGCCTGAAGACCGTCGTCGGCGGCAATACCACGGCCAATGCCGTGTACACGCTTCTGTCTTCGGACGATGTGCGCTCGCTGCGCGAGAGCGGTACCGGACCCTTCAGCGCGATCTATCTGGCCACCGGTGCGGCTGCCATTGATCCGGGCAGACCGGTCTACAGTACCGGCAACGGCGCCGGCGACTGGTTCGTCTGGTCGGCCATCGGCGGTGGCTACGTGATCTCGCGCAGGAATGATGGCAACGAATGGTTCCGCGAAGCGCCCTCCAGCCAGTCGGCGCAGACCCCGGAGTCGGTAGCGACCTGGCTGGCGCTCAATCGCCCTGCCACTCTGCTGGCCGACGATCTGCTGCGCAACAATGGGGTCTCCGGCCACCAGAGCCGGCTCGACGGGGTGAGCCTGGTCAATGCCAACGGCACGCGCGATGCGGCCTGGGGTTACAAGGTCAAGCAGATCGATGCCCAGGGCAGGAGCAGCGAAGTGGCCGACCTCAAGCTGCGCATGGTCACCAACCTGCCGCCGCAACTGGACCTGGACGCCTTCACCGAGGGCGTACAGGCCAGCCGCAGCATGACCGTCACCAGTGCCGAAGTGGCCACCGGCAACGGTGTCTCACTGATGCCGCAACTGGCCGCCGTGAAGGCCAACGACATCCGCTTCATCGAGCTGGTCTCCGACAATGCCACTGCCTCGCCGGTGGACTCGTTGATCCTGGATCGCCCGGTCGGCATCAACAACAACCTGGCACAGGTCGACAACAGGAGCATTGGCGGGGTAGCGGGCCTGAGCTACAAGTTCGTGACGATCGCCAACAAGAGCACGGTGACCATCACCAAGACCGATGGCAGCGCCTTCACCGGTGACCAGGTGCACGATGTTCTGCAAGCCCTGCGTCTGCAGAACATTGGCTTCAGCACCGAAGTGAAGACCCGCAGCATCGACATCAGCCTGGGCGACGGCAGCGGCCATCGCAGCGTCGACCTGAACCGGGTGACCGTGCGCACCGATGGCACCGGTCTTGGCGTGGATCTGGACGCCAACCGGCCCGGGGTGCAGACGGCCAAGACCCGCTACATCAACTCGACTGCCAAACTCCCGTTCAGTAGCTCTGAAGGCGAGCGCTTCGTGGAGAACATGGTGGCGCCATCGGCATCGACCACCCTTGAAATCCAGTTGCGCTTCCACGGCCTCAACAGGGATACGGATGACTTTGGCTTCGGCGTCGCCGCGACCAGCACGCCGGCGCTAGCGGGTGTATTCCGTGGCGACATCGGTGGTGTGAGAAACACCTTCTGGCAGACCACCACGGCCAACCCTGATGTGGTGGTGATCAAAAAAGGCGCAAGCCCGACCTCACTGGCTGCGAGTCCCATGACCGGCGCGGAAGTCAAAGCCATTCTGGAATCGATCAAGGTCATGAGCCTCAGCCAGGCCAATGTGGAACGCAGCGTAGACATCACGCTGGTCAATGCCGCCGTGGTGGGTACCCCGGGCATCACCTCGCGCGCCACCCTGGTAGTGGACACCGTCGCCCCGATTCTGGACCTGGACGCCAACACCCCCGGCATCCAGATACAGAGCAGCCAGTCCTTCACGCTGGGCGAAGCGGCCAATGGCGTCAAGTTGATCAAGGGTGCGATGGCTGCGCCCATGGCCAACGACATCGCCATGGTGCGCCTGACCCTGCCTGGCGGCAACGACGCCAGCAACGACAACCTGATCCTGGGCACCACGCGCTACACCACGCGCAGCAACATCGACTTCAGCGGCAGCCTGGGCGGTGTAGACGGGGTGGAACTGCATTACGTGGCCGGCACCCGCCTGGCCACCATCAGCCGCACCGGAGGGGCAGCGCTCGATGGCCTGCAGGTCAAGGCCATCCTGGAATCGCTCAGGTACAGCTTCGTGCCACCGGCGGTGGGACGCACCATCCCCATCGAAGTGGTGGACCGGGCCAACAACGTGGGCCGGGGCGAAGTGGTGCTGTCGCTGGACAACATCGTGCCGACCCAGCTGAGCACGACCTTGCTGTCGGGGTCGCAGAAAGCCTACGGGGTGGCGAAGATGGAAGATATCTTCGGCAATGTCTTCTTCCCCACGACCAACCCGCACAACCTGTCCAAGTCCGAAGGGGTCGCTACACCCCTGCCCTCGGGCTTTGCCAGTGCGGCCAGCTTCCTGGCGGCCATCCGCGGCATCTCGGCTGAATGGGGCGGCACCGCCATCATGGGCGATCCCAACCGGAGCAACCCCAACCTGAAGAGCTACACAATGTTCAACCAGGCGCCCACCCCCGGTCAGGAACTGGCCGTCATGCAGCAGGGCGGGGGCACCAGCGTGCTGGGCAGCTGGCTCAGTTTCACGCTGGTCAGGCAAACCGGCAAGTCGGCCGATGATATGTTCATCAACCACCTGGGCAGCTACGTCCTGAACAACCTGGACCTTTACCGCTCCGAGACCGCCCGGGACAAGAGCAGCACCGGCATCGACCTGGCCAACATCGGCCTGCTGTACCAGATCGATACCGGCAGGGCCAACAAGACCCCGACCATCCAGGTCGGCTACGACGGCAGCCGTGCCGCCGTGGGCGATGTGGTGGCGCTCTTCGAGGGCAATACCCTGCTGGCCCGCAAGGTCCTTACCCGTGACGATGTCGGCGCCGGCAACAAGACCGTGAGCCTGACGGTGGCGCAGAGCCTGGCACCGGGCGAGCATGACATCGTGGCGCGCTATACCGATACGGCGGGCAATACCGTGAGCGGACCGGCGCAGCATGTCTCGGTGGCCGCCGGTCGCGATGCGGTGACACTCACCGACCTGGCCGTACGCAGCAGCAATCAGGCACCGGCGTCGGCGCAGGCGCTCAATGCCTCGGAGAACCACTATGCCGTGGTCAATGACCTCGATGCCACGCAAGCCTCGGGCCATACCGCGGGGGGGCCGTTGTTCTCCGGCAAGGTCGGTGGCGCCAACGCTGGCGACCGTTACGTGGTGACCATCTCGATGGGCGGCACGGTGCTGGCCTTCGACGAAGTGGCCGCAGGCGACTTCGCCATCAGGCTGCCGGCCGGGTCGCTGGCGCCGGGCCTGTACAGTGATCTCACCATCACGGCCTCGCGCGTGGGCGGCAGCGACCCCGGACAGACGACCGCGGTGCAGGGTCTGAAGCTGGGCTGGTACTGGGCGGCGCAATCGGCCGGGGATATCGCGGGCGGCAACGGCAATGACGACATCGCCATCGGCGCTACCCGCCTCGGTGCGGCGACCTTCGTGCAGACCGGCGCCGGTCAGGACAAGATCATCGTCGGGTCCTTTGGCCGCAACGACAACCTGTCGGCGACCGTGGGCGATTTCACGCTGGGCGTGGACAAGGTGGAGGTCTTCAACCAGACCCTCACTCTGGCCAACCTGTCCAGATTCGTGACGGCCTCGGCCGGTGCCAATGCCAATGCCAACGACACGCGCCTGACGATCGATCTGGACGGGGCCGGACCGGGTACGCTGACCTATACGCTGATGCTGCAGAACGTGATGTACAACAGCGCCAATACGGCCAGCATCTTCGGCCTGTGAGGCGGGTCGGGGCGGGGTCGGGAATTTGACAGAAAGCTTCACCCGCCCTGAGCGGCAATCGTAGTACCCCACGACAAAGGGCGGCCCCAGGCCGCCCTTTGTCATTTTCCTTCATGCGAGCCGAAACCCTCAGAACAACAGGATCAGCAGCAGGATGATGGGGATGGGAATCCCCAAGAGCCAGAGCAGAATGGCGCCCATGTCAGTCTCCTTTGAAAGTTGGGATGCGGATGTGTTTCCGGTCGCGCCGCTTCAGCGCAGCTCGGGCTCGGCGACGCGGTGAGCATGGCGCTCGTGATGCAGGACCGGTTCGCCATAGAGTTCGTTGCGGTCACGCAGGCGGCCGCCATAAGTGGCCAGCAGGCTGGCGACGAAGGCCCCGCACAGGAGTGCCAGGAACATCCACAGCGAGGCATAGGCCGCCGCCTTGCGGGCGGCATCGGCGGCTTCCTTGCCCTTGGCGGCAGCCTGCTCCAGGTTGCGCTGGTAGGCGGCGAAGGTATCGGCCACGCGCTTGTCGGCATCGGCTTGCGACAGGCCGGTATGGCGTGCCACCAGCTGGCCCAGGTAGCGCTTGTCGTTGTCCGCCAGCTGCTGGTTGGCCAGCGAATAGCCGAACACGCGGACCACTTCCATGCGCTGGGCCGAGCTCAGTTCACGGCCATCAGCGGGGGTCGGTGCGGCCAGCGGGGCAGCAGGTGCAGCGCCAGCGTTGGGGGTAGCGGTCGTGTTGGTATCGGTGCGGAACATGGAGTCGATGAAATATCCCGAGGCACGATCGGCCAGGTTGCCTGCCTGTTGTGCGCCGTCCGGGCCCATGGCCGCTGCGGTCGCAACAGTACCGGTCCCCAGCGCGCCACCGGCGGCACCCAGGGTCTTGGCACCGCCCGAGATCACGCTGCCCACGGCCGAACCCAGCAGGGCGGCGGTGGCCAGCGAGGCCACGGCCCAGGCCAGCAGGCCATGCGCGGTATCGCGGAAATAGACTTCACGGGTATGCAGACCCGCCCATTTCACGCGCAGGCGGCCCGCCAGGAAACCGCCGATGGCCGAGGCCGCGATCTGGGTAAAGAGCAGCCAGCCGGCGGTGGAGTAACCGATGGCCTTGGCCGAAATACCCTGGCCGGACCACGGCGAGATGGAGGAGAAGCCCAGGCCGAAGCCCAGCATCACCAGGATGAACGACAGCGCGGCGGCGGCGAAGGCGCCCGCCAGAATGGCGCCCCAGGAGACGCCCGAACCGTTGTTGTTGACGGCCTCGACACTGGCCGCTGGAAGGGAATGAATGCTTGAGGTGGTCATGAGTCTGCTCGCAATTCTCGGTGGATTCTGGATGGATTGATCTCTGCGGCGAGCGCAGGGCCGGGCGGCATTGCCACGGGAAGACTGTAGGGGCGCGGCGGCGGTGACGCCATCGGCGCAGTTCGGCAGGTGGCGTAGGAGAGCAGGCATACCGTTAGTCGGCATGCAGGAGACGGACCATGCAGGCGTACCGGGCTCGCCACGAAAAACTGCACGGCATGGGCGCGCCGGGTCTTATAGAATGGGCGGCTCACCCGCGCGGCACAGCCGCTTCACACTGCTACGGATCCCATGATCACAACTCCCATCACCCACTTCCTGTTCGACCTCGACGGTACGCTCATGGACAGCGATGCCCTGCACCACGCTGCCTTCAACACCATCCTCTCGCGCTGGAACCGCTCGGTGGATCTCGATTACTACAAGACCCACATCATGGGTGCCTCCAATGCCATGATCTTCGGTCACCTGTTCCCCGGCATGCCGGCCTCGGAATATCAACCGCTGGCCGAAGAGAAGGAATACCTGTTCCGTTCCCAGTTGGAGCGGCAGGTCGTCCCTACGGCCGGCATTGAGCGCCTGCTCGACCATATCGCCCGCATCGGCGCGCGCACGGCGGTGGTCACCAATGCACCGCGCGCCAATGCCGAGCTGATGCTCAACGCCACCGGCCTGGCCGGTCGTTTCGATACGCTGGTCATTGGCGATGAACTGGAACGTGCCAAGCCCGATCCGCTGCCCTACCTGACCGCGTTACGACTGCTGGGCGGAACACCGCAACAGGCGGTGGCCTTCGAGGATTCGAGTTCGGGTGTGAAAGCCGCCAGCAGCGCCGGGGTGTGGACCTTCGGCATGCTGGGCGGGCTGGATGAAGCGCGGCTGCGTGCGGCCGGCGCCCATGCGGTGATCCGCGACTTCAACGGCCAGCCGCTGTGGGACAAGCTCGGCGGATGATCCGGCGCCCTCAGTCGGGACGCGCCGCCCCCACGTGATGATCCGGCAGGAACCACAACAGGGCCAGCAGCACGTGGATGGCGGTAGCGGTCAGGTGGGCTGCCAGCGAGAGCGCAATGGCGATGACGCCATCGCTGAAGGCTTCCAGCCGCGCCTTGTTCACAGCCCTGCCGCCTTGGCCGGCAGCGGTTGGCGGAATTCCCACACCACCAGCGCCACCAGGATAAGCACCGGCACCATCAGCCCGGCAAAGCCGATGGCGTGATAAGCGAAGGCGGCGGCGATGGCCCCTGCGCCGAAGGACAGTACCGGCCACACGAACTTGATGCAGCGCTCGGTGGTCCCGGCATCGGCGGCACCGCGCAGCATGTCCACCACATCGATCACCACTTGGGTGACATTGCCGGTCATCAGCGAAGTCGGTGCCAGGTGCGCCAGCAACAGGCGACTGATGGCGCTGTGCACGCCCATGGACGCCGTACCCAGCAGGCCGGCGGCCATCACCCAGCCTGCCGTGGGCGATTGCACCGGGGCAGCGGCGATACCGCAGAGCATGAAGCCTGTCAGCAGCAGCAGTTGCAGCAGCAGCGACCAGCCCAGCGCCCGACCCGCGCGGCGCTGGATGGCGGCGATGTAGAGGCGCGCCACCGCCACCCCCACAATGAAGGCCGGGAAGGCCAGGAACTTGAGCAGGATGGACATCTGCGCACTGTCGGCCAGGGCGGCACCGATGAGGATGAAGTTGCCCGTCACGTGGGCCGTGAACAGGCCGAACAGCGCGATGAAGCCCAGGGTATCGACATAGGCGGCGAGAAAGGCCAGTCCCGAGGACTGGAGGCGGTTGCGTTGTGCGGCTTGCATGGGGGATCTCGCTGTGATGAGGCGGGGAGCCAGGCCGCACACCTTAGCACCGCTGCGGCCGTGCGCCCATTATCCCTGTGGATAAGACAAGCCTGACCGGGACCGACTCCTTGCCTGACCGACAACAAGATCGTCTACCTGGATGCGGCAAAGGCATTTTCTACAAAAAACAGCACGTTTGTACAATCCAAGCCTGGCCGGAATGCCGATGATGCGAACTGAACAACGGCACGACATGGCCAGTGGCGCCCGCGGATGCGGGCGGGTCCGCGCACCTGTTCGGCCCAGGATTTTTGCAACCGGCAAGACGGATGGCACTATGGAAAGCACCGTATACGTCGTTGATGACGATGGCATGGTCAGGACCGCCCTGTTGAGACTGCTGGCCTCGGCCGGTCTGAAGGCACACGGCTTTGCCTCGGCCGATGAATTCCTGCGGGAAACCCTGCCGGGCGCACCCTGCTGCCTGCTGCTGGACATGAAGATGCCGGGCTCGGACGGCTTCGAGGTGGTACGGCGTCTGGAACAGCGCGGTGATGCCATTCCGGTCATCTTCATCTCGGGCTACGGCACTATCCCCGTCACGGTACAGGCCATGAAGGCGGGCGCGCATGAATTCCTCACCAAGCCCATCGAAGACGAACGTCTGCTGGGTGCGGTGCAGGATGCCCTGACCATCGCCGGGCGCAACCTGCATCAACGGGTGGAGCAGGCCGCCAACACCTCGCGCCTGGAAAAGCTCACGCCGCGCGAACGCGAAGTGCTGGAACTGGCCATCGGCGGGCTGCTCAACAAGCAGATCGCCACCGAGCTGGGCATCAGTGAAATCACCGTCAAGGTCCACAAGCGTCGCGTGATGGACAAGATGCAGACCAGAACCCTGGCCGACCTGGTGCGCGCAGCGGAGCGCTTGCAGATTCAATCGGCGCGGCAGCGCTAGGCGAACAGGGTTCGCCTCCCCCCTTCCGGCCACCCATCGGTCACCTCAGGCGAGACGGCTCGAAGTCCTTCGACTTCGTCCAGCGTTATGGTGCCGACTTTATGGGTAGCGGCAGATCATCCTTGCCCCACATATTTATCGTAGCTACGATAATATGTATGGACATCGTATTCGACTCCGGCAAAGATGCGGCCAACCTTGCCAAACATGGCGTCTCACTTGCGCTGGCCGCAGAGATGGATTGGGACGATGCGCTGATCAGGACCGATGACCGGCGGCGCATGATCAGCCTGCGCAAGGCCAATCAAAGGGAGTTTCAACTGTATGCCGAAAATTAAACAAGGGGCGCTTCCCCCTGACGATGCGGAAGATGCCGCGATCACTGCGGCGGCCTTGTCGGATCCCGACAATCCCCCCCTGACGGCCAAGGATTTTGAAGCCATGCAGCCGGCACGCAGCCGCGGCCGCCCCGCCGGCAGCGGGACGAAGGTCCAAGTGACGATGCGCTTCGATATCGACGTACTGGAGGCTTTCAAGAGCCAGGGCGCAGGCTGGCAAAGCCGGATGAACGGCGCATTGCGTGAATGGCTTGCGCAGCATCGTTGAGATTGCAGGCTGCGCGAAAGGCCTTGATGCCTGTTCGCACTGAGAACCCATTGCGTCAACAGACATGAGATGCGTTCTCAGTTCATTGGGGGTGTGCTTCTGACCGATCTCGTCCCCTCACCCACCCCATCGGCCCCACCC
>NZ_JABFMQ010000033.1:0-36634 GCF_013359625.1 Herbaspirillum sp. C9C3 | reverse complement strand
CTTGTTACTCCCAAGAACCCTCGTTACGAAAGTAGCGAGGGTTTTTGCTTTGGGCCGCCGGTTTGTATTGATGTCCGTTGGCTCTGGCCCGATTCCTCATAAAACGGTCGATTACTTCATCTTTTCCACAGCCGCTCCTGTCGTGTCGCCCGATTATCGGGCTGTCTTGCATCTTTCTTTCATATCGCCCCTGAACCGCCCGCGCGCGGGCCTTCCCATCCCGGCAAGCGGCACAAGCTTGTGTTTTCCACAGGTCACATTCCCATTCCGACAAAATCGGGAAGATGATTTATCCACAGCTGTTCTTGCACCAAGCCGCTCGGCCGCCGCTTGATTCCCTATTCTTTCCTGCAGCGGGAAGTCACCGGCATCAAAGCATCAAAGCATCATGCAGCAACTGCTCTGAAATGCACCAGCGCATTCAAGCCTTCAATCGATCCCCCTTTGTTGATCCGATTGCGCAAGCTGATGGTCGCCTGCATCGAATCGACAATCTCGCCGCAAATGGTCAGTCCCAATCCCCCCGCTGAAGAGACATTCGAGGAGAACGCCTTGAACACATTCTCCATCGCCTGATCATGAATTCCTTCGCCACTATCCCAGATCAGCAGCTCAGCCACGTCCTCACGTGCGCTGATGCGAATGCCGAGACGACCCTGTACCGGCGTGTGCCGGATCGCGTTATGCAGCAGGTTGGAAATCAACTCACCAATCATCCACGGATGTCCCATCACCAGAATCTTTTCCCCCTCCAGTTCGAAGTCCAGATCCTTCTCCGCAATCAGCGGTGACAGGTCCACAGCCGTCTCGCGCGCCAGCATGCCAAGGTCGCAGACCTCCTGCGCTCCCCGACCGCGTATCTGTTCTACCTTCGCCAGCGACAGCAACTGATTGGCCAGCGTAGTGGCGCGTTCTACCGTGCCCGACATCTCCTGCCAGATCACCGGCGCCGGAGCATCGCCGCGCAAGCCTGATTGCAGCTGGGTCTTGAGCACGGCCAGCGGTGTACGCAACTGATGCGAGGCATTGGCCACGAAGCGTTGCTGATGATCGAGCAGACGTCGCAACCGAGTCATCAGCTGATTCAAGGCATCGATGAACGGTTGCAATTCACGCGGCGCCATCGGTGGCGCCACCGGTGACAGATCATCGGCCGGGCGCTCATCGAGCTGCCGACGCAGTGCATCCACAGGTTGCAGCGCGCGCCGCACCACATACAGGGTCACCGAGACGATCACCACCAAGAGCGCCGCCTGGCGAATCAGCGTTTCCCAGAAAATCTTGCGTGCCAGCGCACTACGGTTCTCCATCGTCTCGGCCACCTGCACCAGGGCCGCCCCCCGCGGATCATTGGTCACCACCGGCTGAAACAGCGCTGCCACCCTGACCGGCACCCCGTTGTAGGTGTCTTCATAGATATGCGCCAGCGCCGGATAGATAGCCGCCTTGTCTGCTTTTCCCTTGTAGGACGGCAGATCCTGGTCGCCCTCGAAGAACTTGCCATCCAGCCCGTCGATGCGATAGATCATCCGGCTCGAATAATCGGCCTCGTAAATCTCCAGCGCCGCATAAGGCAGCGACGCCTTGAGCTCGCCATTCTCGATGCGCAACAGATCCCCAATCGAATGTACCGACGCAATGAGCATGCGGTCATACGCCGTATTCACCGACTCCAGCGTATTGCGATAGAGCGAAAAGGAATCAATGACGATGAACAGCGCAATCGGCGAGATGATCCACGCCAGCAGATAGGCGCGTACCGAGCGTCGCCGCGAAAACAGATGTGCCACCTCCTCAGCCCCCGCTACCCTGCTGCTGCCGATCCCGCAGCAGATAGCCCAGTCCGCGCAAGGTCATGATCTCCGCACCGGTTTCCATGAGTTTCTTGCGCACCCGATGCACCACCACCTCGATGGCTTCGAGCTGGGTATTTTCTTCCGTCGGGAAGACCAGCCTGAACAATTTCTCCTTGGTCACCGCATGTCCCGGCTTGGCGATCAGCGCCTTCAACAGCGTATGCTCGCGCGGCGTCAGTTCAAGCGGTTCATCGTCGCAATAGAAAGCCCCCGAACCACGATCAAAGCGCAAGCGCCCGCACCGTTGCAGCCCGTCATCGGCATTGGAGCGTCGCCGCAGCAGCGCACGGATGCGCGCATCGAGCTCATCCAGATCAAAGGGCTTGGCGAGGTAATCATCCGCGCCGGCATTGAGTCCGACCACGCGATCGCCTACCGCGCCGCGCGCCGTCAACACGATCACCGGCGTGCCGATATCCTGCGAGCGTATGCGTTGCAACAGGTGCAGCCCGTCCAGTCCCGGAATATTGAGATCGAGCACCACCAGGTCGCCGATCCCATCCTTGATGTGCGAGAGCGCACTGATGCCATCGCCGCAATGCGTGACCTGAAAGCCGCGTCGCTCCAGTGCGCGCAGCAAGGCGCGCGACATGTCGATGTCATCCTCCACCAGCAGGATATGCATGATCTCCCGTGTCGTTATCGTTGTGCAGCCGCCTTTATACCGCCAAACCACGCCATGCGCGAGTCCCTTGCCGAGGTGCTTTGAAAGCAGATTGAAAGCCACTGGAAAGGCAGCTGCAAGGAAACCCCCTCCTTGGCCGCCGCGCCCGGTAGCAAAAGCCGTTCCCCTCGCCTACACTGCCGCACATCGCCAGACTCGCACCAGGCAACACCGCTGTGGCGACCGGCAACAAGACCAAAACCAACACCATCATCACCAGGAGACAGCATGACCCCACGTCTGATCAAGACTCTGTTGGCACTCGCCCTGGCCGCACCGGCCATCGCCTTTGCCCAGGACACCTGCAGCAATCGCGGCGACCTCGACCAGCAATACTGCGACGCCAATCACGACCTGACCGCCGACACCCCCACCGATCCCAAGAAGCTGAAGAATCCCAATACCCTGGTCTTCACCTTCACCCCCGTGGAAGATCCGGCCGTCTACGACAAGATCTTCAAGCCCTTCACCGACTACCTCTCGCAATGCACCGCCAAGAAAGTGGTGTTCTTCCAGGTACAGTCCAACGCCGCTGAAATCGAAGCCATGCGCTCGGGCCGTCTGCACGTCGGCGGCTTCTCGCCGGGGCCGACCAACTTCGCCGTCAACATCGCTGGCGCCGTACCGTTTGCCGTCATCGGTGACGCCAAGGGTTATCAGGGTTATACCCTCAACGTGATCGTGCGCAAGGACAGCCCGATTCAGAAGATGACCGACCTCAAGGGCAAGAAGGTCGCCCACACCGCGCCCTCCTCCAACTCCGGCCACATGGCTCCGATGGCGCTGTTCCCCAAGCTGGGCGTGACGCCGGACAAGGACTACAAGATCATCTTCTCCGGCAAGCATGACCAGTCCATCCTGGGCGTGAACTCGGGTGACTATGACGCCGCCGCCATCGCTTCGGACGTTTTCGATCGCATGGTGGAACGTGGCGTCATCAAGGCCGAGAACTTCCGCGTCATCTGGCACAGCGAGAAATTCCCGACCCAGGACTTCGCCTATGCGCACGATCTGGAGCCGAACTTCCGCGACAAGATGCTCAAGTGCTTCTACGACTATCGCTTCACCGATGAACTGAAGAAGGCCTTCGCCGGTTCCGATCGCTTCTACCCGATCAACTACAAGAAGGACTTCGAGATGGTGCGCTTCGTCGCCCAGTCCGCCGGCGAATCCTTCAACCGCGCCGCCTACGACAAGCAAAGCGCCGGCAAGAAGTAAGTACCGCCGCATGGCATCCCTGATCGTTCAGGTCCGGATGCCGCAACCAGATCCAAGCACCAACATGCAGCACAGCCCCTGCTCCAGAGCAGGGGCTGCGGCCCGTCGCATCCTGCGCACTGCCGCAGCCGCAGAAAAATCCACAGAGAAAGCGCCTCCCATGTCACACGCCATCGAAATCCAGGGCCTGGTCAAGGAATACAAGCCCGGCCATCCCATCCTCAAAGGCATCGACCTGAAGATCGGCGACGCCGGCCTGATCGCCATCATCGGCCCCTCCGGCACCGGCAAGTCCACCCTGATCCGCTGCATCAATCGCCTGGTCGATCCCAGCCGTGGCGCGATCTGGTTTGAGGGGGAAGGCAAGCGCGTGAATCTGGCCGAGCTGCGTGGCCGCGCCCTCCGTGAGCAACGCCGTCACATCGGCATGGTGTTCCAGGAATACAACCTGGTGGAACGCCTTTCCGTCATGGAGAACCTGTTGTGCGGAAGATTGGGTTACGTCAATGCCTTCACCGCCTGGCGCCGCAATTTCGCCAAGGAAGACATCGCGCATGCCTTCGAACTGCTGGACACCGTGGGCCTGGGCAACTTCGCCAACCAGCGCGCCGATGCGCTCTCCGGCGGTCAGCGCCAGCGCGTGGGCATCGCCCGCGCGCTGATGCAGCGTCCGCGCCTGCTGCTGGCCGATGAGCCGACCTCATCGCTGGATCCAAAAACGTCCTTCGAGATCATCTCGCTGCTCAAGGAGCAGGGCCGTGCGCAGAAGATCCCGGTCATCGTCAACATCCACGATGTGGAACTGGCCAAGCGCTACGCCGACCGTATCATCGGCATGTCCGGTGGCCACGTGGTCTACGACGGCAATGCCGAGAACCTGTCCGACGATTTCCTCAAGCAGATCTACGGTGGCGAGGACTGGCTGGCATGACGACCTCCAACTCTTCCTCCAGCGCCCGCGTGAGCCTGGCCTTCAAGCCGCAGCTGGCTACCCGCGTGGTGATCTGGCTCATCGCCCTGTATGCGATCTATGCCGCCACGCAACTGGGTTTCTCCTGGGAGCGCTTCTCGTCCGGTCTCGGAAACGGTGCCAAGTTCCTGGGCCGCATGTTCCCGCCCGACCTCTCCAAGGGCGACATCCTCTGGGGCGGCATCAAGGAGACCCTGCAGATCGCCGTGCTGGCGTCGCTGTTCGGCATCCTCTTCTCGCTGCCCATCGGCCTCATGGGCGCACGCAACCTGATGCCCTCGTGGATCTCCTGGCCTGCGCGCGCGCTGGTGTCGGTGTGCCGCTCGCTGCATCCGGTGATCGTGGCCATCCTGTTCGTCAAGGCCGTGGGCTTTGGCGCACTGGCCGGTGTGCTGGCGCTGATCGTGGCCTCCATCGGTTTCATCGGCAAGCTCTTTGCCGAAGCCATTGAAGAGATCTCCATCAAGCAGGTCGAAGCCATCCGCGCCACCGGTGCGTCCTTCATGAACGTGATCCTGTTCGGTGTGCTGCCGCAGGTGATGTCGCGCTTCGTCGGCTTCTCCACCTACCAGCTTGACTCCAATCTGCGCAACTCGACGATGGTCGGCATCGTCGGTGCGGGCGGTGTGGGCGGCGTACTGTTCTCCGCCTTCCAGCGTTTCGATTACGACTTCGTGCTCACCATCCTGGTCACCATCATCACCATCATTGTCGTCGGCGAACTGCTGGCGAACTCGGTCAAGAAGGTCTTCAATGTCTGATACCGTCCTCTCCCGCCCCGCCGCGCTCAACCCGGCCGAGCGCGAATGGCAGCGCCACACGCCGCTGCAGCGCATCCTGCGCTTCACGGTGTGGCTGGTCATCGCGCTGGCCGTGGTGCAATCGCTGCGCTACATCGAGATCATCCCCGAGTTCCTCTACGATGCGCCCGAACAGATGAGCGACATGCTCGCCCGCATGTGGCCCATCGACTGGGCCTACTTCGGCAGCGATGTGAAGGCCGGGCTGATCGAAACCCTCCACATCGCGACCCTGGGTACCCTGCTCTCCATCGTGCTGGCCATTCCCTTTGGCCTGCTGGTGGCGCCCAACCTGACCCGCCATCGCGGCCTGAACCTGTTCGCCCGCATCGTGCTGGTGGCCAGCCGCTCGGTCAATTCACTGGTGTGGGCCCTGTTGTTCCTGGCCGTCTTCGGGCCGGGTCCGCTGGCCGGTACGCTGGCCATCGCCTTCCGCTCCATCGGCTTCGTCGGCAAGATGGCCGGCGAGACCATCGAGCAGATGCCGCGCGGCCCCATCGAAGCGCTGCAGGCTTCCGGTGCGAGCAAGTTCTCCGAGATCTGGTATGGCTACTGGCCACAACTCAAGCCCGCCTTCATGTCCATCGTGCTGCTGCGCTGGGACATCAACGTGCGTGAATCGGCCGTGCTGGGCATCGTCGGCGCCGGTGGCGTGGGCATGGTGCTCGATACCGCGTTGAACCTGTTCCAGTGGCCGCGCGTGGCGACGGTGCTGGTCTCCATCTTCGCCATCGTGATCGTGACCGAAGTGGTGGTCACGCAGATCCGCAAGCGCATCCTCTGATCGGAGCCCGCATGAAAGCACATGGCACGCAAGGCATCACCTATCCCCCGCAGTACGATGTGCTGGTAGTCGGCGGCGGCATCAATGGCGCTGGCATCGCCCGTGACGCCGCCGGGCGCGGCCTGTCGGTGGCGCTGTGCGAGCAGCACGACCTGGCGCAGCATACGTCGTCTTCCTCCAGCAAGCTCATCCACGGTGGCCTGCGCTACCTGGAACATTATGAGTTCGGGCTGGTGCGCAAGGCCCTGATCGAACGCGAAGTGCTCTTGCGCAGCGCCCCGCACATCATGTGGCCGCTGCGCTTCGTGATGCCGCATGACCAAGGGCAGCGTCCGGCCTGGCTGATCCGTTTGGGCATGTTCCTCTACGATCACCTGGCCCGACGCGAACTGCTGCCCGGCTCACGCGCACTGGACCTGCGCCGTCACGCCTCGGGTGCGCCACTGAAAGCACAGTTCACGCGTGGCTTCGTTTACTCCGATGGCTGGGTCGATGATGCGCGGCTGGTGGTGTTGAATGCGATGGATGCGGCAGAAAAAGGCGCGCACATCATGACCCGCACCCGCTGCGAATCGCTCACGCGTCAGGACAACGGCTGGCAAGCCGTGCTGCGCCAGGAAGATGGTCACGCCATGCAGGTGCGCGCACGTTGCGTGGTCAATGCGGCCGGCCCATGGGTGGCGCAATTCCTGGGCGATGCGGCGCATGTGCATTCGAGCAAGTCGGTGCGTCTGGTCAAGGGCAGCCACATCGTGGTGCCGCGCCTGTTCGAACACGATCACGCCTACATCTTCCAGAACCCGGATGGCCGCATCGTCTTCGCCATTCCTTACGAGCAGGACTTCACGCTCATTGGTACCACCGATATCGATTATCAGGGCCGGGTGGAAGACGTGGCCATTTCCGAGGGCGAGACGGCCTATCTCTGCCAGCTGGCCAACCGATATTTCGAACGGCCCATTACGCCCGCCGATGTCGTGTGGTCCTACTCGGGCGTGCGCCCGCTGCTGGAAGATGCCGCCGCCGATGCCTCCGCCGTCACGCGTGACTACCAGCTCGATCTCAATACACAAGGCGCCCCGCTGCTCTCCGTCTTCGGCGGCAAGATCACCACCTTCCGCAAGCTGGCCGAGGAAGCCGTGGACATGATCGCGCCGGTGCTGGGCAAGCAGCGCGGTGCCTGGACAGAACACGGCTGCCTGCCGGGTGGCGACCTGTATGGTGCGCAGCCGTCGAACCGCTCGGTGCGCCAGTTCGATCAATACGTGCAGGGCTTGCAGCAGCAGTATCCGTGGCTGCCCGCCGCATTGTTGCAACGCTATGCGCGCGCCTATGGCAGCCGCACGCACGCGTTGCTGGAAGGAAGAAAGAACTTGGAAGAGATGGGAGAAGAAATCCTGGGCGGGCTCTATGCCGCCGAGGTGGACTACTTGCTGCGCCACGAATGGGCGACCAATGCCGCCGATATCTTGTGGCGCCGTTCCAAGCTCGGCCTGCATTTCCCCAAGGGCAGCGAGGCCGTACTGGACGCCTGGCTGGCCGCGCGGGGCGGCCAGTCTTCAGCTGAGGAACAACCCGCCGAAGCGGGCGAGTTGCTTCAGGCAGCCAGCAGGTAAGCACCCACGGCGGCAATACCGACGCCGCCGATGCGCACCACGCGGTCGGCCATCTGCTTGCCGGCGATCAGGCCGATGCCCAGACCGGCGGCATGCAGCAGTGCCGTGGCGGCGATGAAGCCAGCACCATACAGCGCGGCCGAGCTGCCGTGCGGCAGTTCAGCACCGTGCGCGTACCCATGGAACATCGCGAAGACCGACACCACCAGCGTGCTGCCCCACAGCGGCAGACGCACGGCAAAGGCGATCAGCAGGCCCAGTACGGCCACTGAGGCGGCGATACCGGTTTCCACGGCCGGCAGCTGCAGGCCGGCGAAGGCCAGCAAGGCACCGGCTACCATCATCAGCGGGAAGGCCAGCGGCAGCACCCACAGGGCGCGCTGCTTGCTCTGCGCGGCCCACAGGCCCACGGCCAGCATGGCCAGCAGATGGTCGATGCCCGAGAACGGATGCGCGAAGCCGGCGGCCATGCTGGTCGAGGCATCCATGGTCGAACCCGGATGGCCGGGGTGCGCCATTGCAGTGCCGGCTGCCAGTGCGGCGACGGCCAGAAGGCCCAGGCGGGCGCGGGTCTTGGTCGAGAGGGTCAACATGTTTTCTCCTTGGGCTGATACGGCAGATTCTTGATCGGGGAAATGACGGGGTTCAGGTTCAGTTCTTCGGCTTCTCGTCCAGCAAGCCCTGCTTGCGGATGTATTCGATGACCTTTTCCACCCCGTCGCCACTGCGCAGGTTGGTGAACACGAAGGGGCGTTCACCGCGCATGCGCTTGGCATCGGCCGCCATGATATCCAGATTCGCGCCCACATAGGGAGCGAGGTCGGTCTTGTTGATGATCAGCAGATCCGAACGCGTGATGCCGGGGCCACCCTTGCGCGGGATCTTCTCGCCACCGGCCACGTCGATCACGTAGATGGTCAGGTCCGACAATTCCGGGCTGAAGGTGGCGGCCAGGTTGTCGCCGCCGGACTCCACCAGGATCAGGTCCAGGTCCGGAAAATCGGCGCTCATGCGGGCAATGGCTTCCAGATTGATCGAGGCATCCTCGCGGATGGCCGTGTGCGGACAGCCACCGGTCTCCACTCCCATCAGACGTTCTGCCGGCAGCGCATCGGCGCGCAGCAGGATTTCCATGTCTTCCTTGGTGTAGATGTCATTGGTGATGACGGCCATGTCGTAATGGTCGCGCATGCGCTTGCACAGCATTTCGCACAGTGCCGTCTTGCCGGAACCGACCGGGCCGCCGATGCCTACGCGCAGCGGATTGGAAGTTGCATTGCTCATGGTTGGTCTCTTGATCTCTTGGTCGCGTAAAAACGTAAATGGTATAAATAATTAAGAGCGATAGATGCGGCTATATTGCACCTCATGCTGCATCGACAGCAGCGAAAGCCCCGGTGCCCAGTTGCACAGCTCGTCATCCTCCAGCGTGAGCGCGGTGGCCGCGGCCTTTTCCAGCTCCGGCTGCAACGACAGCAGGATGCGCTGCCCCGCCACCTGGCCCAGTGGCACGGTCTTCACGCAGGCCAGCACCTGGTTCTCGGCCCAGGCGAACAGCATGCCCAGCACCGCCGCCTCGCGCGGCACCTGCAGGGCCACCGTGGCAAAGGCCAGCGAGGTTGGCAGCGGCAGTTCCGGCTGCGCCTGCAGGATGGCCAGCAAGGCTTCATCGCCCAGCTTCAGGTCGGTCGCCAGTTTGCCCAGCGAATAGCCCATCTGAATGGTTTCGGCACGAAACTCCGACGTGTCGCGGGCCGCGATGAAGCGTTCGGTCCACAACGTGACCTTTTCTGCATCACGGGCTTCGAAGGCCGCCACCAGCCGCGCAAAGATGGGGGCCTCGAAACGCGCCACCACCTCATGCAGCGCATGGCCGATCCAGGCGCGGGCCGTGGCTTCACTGCTCACGCGTCCACCCTCGATGGCCGCCTCCAGCCCTTGCGAATAGCTGTACGCGCCGATCGGCAAGGACGGGCTGCTCAGTTGCAGCAGATGCAGCAAGGCGGCAGCTTGCATGGGGTCAGCCCTCTTCCTTCTTGTCGCTCGGACGATGGATTTTCTGGCGCAGCGGAATCGGTGCCAGCGGATTGTGGTGATGGTCATCGCCATGATGGTGATGGCCGCCCCCATAGGCGCCCGCTTCCGGCTCGAAAGCCGCCAGCTCTTCAGTCACGCGCGCCCCCAGCCCTTCCAGCATTTCCTTCAACACCGGATCCTTGCGGATGCGCAGGAAACCGACGCCGCCTTCGTGGCCCACATGCGCCTGGGTGTGACGATTACCGAGGTGGAAGGCGCAACGCAGCAGCAGGTGCGCATCGGCCGCATCGACGCGATAGGTCGCTTCGGCCTTGGCGATGATCTTGACCACGCGGCCATCATCGCCGCGCAGCAGGTCGCCATCGCGCAGCACCGTACCACGCACGGTGAACACTGCCACGTCCTCACCCGAACGCAGGGTGGCACGCAGGCGGCTCTTCTCGCGCTGGTCATAGGGCAGTTCCAGTTCGCCGTCGATCTGCTCGGCCTGGGCTATCTTGGTATTGAGAGTGAGCATGAAAAAATCTAAAGAAAATCAGAACAGGAAATAACGTTGTGCCAGCGGCAGCGAGACCGCCGGTTCGCACACCAGCAGCTCGCCATCGGCGCGCACTTCATAGGTTTCGGAATCGACTTCCATCTTCGGCGTGGCACCGTTGTGGATCATGTCGCGCTTGCGCAGGTTGCGCATGTTCTTCACGGCCACCACCGGCTTGTTCAGTTTCAGTTGTTCACCGATGCCGGCATCGAAGGCCGCCTGCGAGACGAAGGTCATCGAGGTCTTCAGTCCACCGCCATAGGCACCGAACATCATCCGGTAATGCACCGGCTGCGGGGTCGGGATGGAGGCATTGGGGTCACCCATCTGGGCGGCCGCGATCATGCCGCTCTTCAGAATCATCGAGGGTTTGGCCCCGAAGAAGGCCGGCTTCCACAGCACGATGTCGGCGATCTTGCCCACTTCCAAGGAGCCCACCACGTGCGCGATGCCGTGGGTGATGGCCGGGTTGATGGTGTACTTGGCGATGTAGCGCTTGATGCGGAAGTTGTCGTTGCGCGAGGTATCTTCCTTGAGCGAACCACGCTGCACCTTCATCTTGTGCGCGGTCTGCCAGGTGCGCATGATCACTTCACCCACGCGGCCCATGGCCTGCGAGTCAGACGACATCATCGAGATCGCACCGATGTCATGCAGGATGTCTTCGGCGGCAATGGTCTCACGGCGGATGCGCGATTCGGCAAAGGCGATGTCTTCGGCGATGGCCGGGTCCAGGTGATGGCAGACCATCAGCATGTCCAGGTGTTCGTCCAGCGTATTGACCGTGAAGGGACGCGTCGGATTGGTCGAGGACGGCAGCACGTTGCCCTCGCCCACCGCCGCGATAATGTCCGGTGCGTGACCACCACCCGCGCCTTCGGTGTGGAAGGTGTGAATGGTGCGGTCCTTGAAGGCCGCCAGCGTGTGCTCCAGGAAGCCGCCTTCGTTGAGGGTATCGGTGTGGATGGCCACCTGGATATCCATGCGATCGGCCACCGTCAGGCAGTTGTCGATGGCCGCCGGGGTCGAGCCCCAGTCCTCGTGCAGCTTCAGGCCGATGGCTCCGGCGCGGATTTGCTCTTCCAGCGGCAGCGGCAGGCTGACGTTGCCCTTGCCGAGGAAACCGAGGTTCATCGGGAAGGCGTCCGCTGCGGCCAGCATGGAATGGATGTGCCAGGGGCCGGGCGTACAGGTGGTGGCGGCCGTGCCGACGGCCGGACCGGTGCCGCCGCCCAGCATGGTGGTGACGCCGCTCATGAGGGCTTCCTCGATCTGCTGCGGACAGATGAAGTGGATGTGGCTGTCGATGCCGCCGGCGGTGACGATCATGCCTTCACCGGCGATGATTTCGGTCGCCCCGCCGATGGCCATGGTCACACCGGGCTGGATGTCGGGATTGCCGGCCTTGCCGATGCCGGCGATCTTGCCGGACTTGATGCCGATGTCGGCCTTGACGATGCCCCAGTGATCGACGATGAGCGCATTGGTGATGACGGTATCCATCACCTCGGCATGGGCGCGCTGCGACTGGCCCATGCCGTCGCGGATCACCTTGCCGCCGCCGAATTTGACTTCCTCGCCATAGACCGTGTAATCCTTCTCCACTTCCAGGAACAGCTCGGTGTCGGCCAGGCGCACGCGGTCGCCGACGGTGGGGCCGAACATTTCGGCATAGGCCGAACGGGAGATCTTGCTCATTTGGTTTGCCCCTTCTTGTCGTTGCCGTGCTGGGCCTTCAGCTTGCCCATCACCAGTGCATTGAAGCCATAGACGCGGCGCTCCCCTGCCAGCGCCACCAGTTCCACCGTGCGTTCCTGTCCGGGCTCGAAGCGCACTGCGGTCCCGGCTGCGATGTTCAAGCGCATGCCATAGGCCGCTTCACGTTCGAAGCGCAGTGCCGGATTGGTTTCGTAGAAATGGAAGTGGGAGCCGACCTGGATAGGACGGTCGCCGCTGTTGGCAACCGTCACCGTTACGGTGGGGCGGCCGACGTTGAGTTCGATGTCGCCGGGTTCGACCAGCATTTCGCCTGGAATCATGACGCGCTCCTCAAGGAATCGGATGGTGGACGGTGACCAGCTTGCTGCCGTCGGGGAAGGTGGCTTCGACCTGGATATCGGGGATCATCTCGGGCACGCCTTCCATGACGTCGTCACGGGTCAGGATGGTGGTGCCCTCGGACATCAGCTCGGCCACGGTCTTGCCATCGCGCGCGCCTTCCATGATGGCGGCGGTGATCAGCGCCACCGCTTCCGGATAATTGAGCTTGAGGCCACGGGCCTTGCGGCGCTCGGCCAGCAAAGCGGCGGTGAAGATGAGCAGCTTGTCTTTTTCTCTGGGTGTCAGTTCCATGTGAGCTCCTGGCCGTTTGGTGGCCTTCAGTTTCTATAACGTAGGGCGAGGCTTGATTCAGTTTTCCTGATGCAGCTTGTTACGTCGTGTTCATGTATTCCAGATGCGTGGAATGGCGGCTTGCTTGCCGGTGACGGCCGGACGCAGCACATGCCAGGCCGCATGCAGCCACTGCCGCGCCACCAGGCTGGATGGCCCCATGTAGCGCGCGATCAGTACCTGCTTCATCAGCGTGGCACCGCTGCGTCCTTCCAGCTGCAGGGCAGCGATGCTCTCGCGCAGTCGGCCCAGGAGCGCCGCATCCATGCCATCGCCCACGGCGATCAGGGTGCCGCAGATGGTCTGCCCATCCAGCGCCAGCGGGCCTTGCATGGCACCCGCCTCGGCTTGCAGGCGACCCTGCTCGAACCATACCAGCTTGCCGCCACGGCGGATGCTGGTGCGCTGGCTGACGGCACCGGTGTTGAAGGTTTCGCCCGAAGCGGTGCGGCCAAAGCAAAGGATTTCCGCACCCAGGTAAGCCGCGTCGGCGGCCAGGGTCACTTCATGTTCCATGCGCACGTCGGCCCCATCGAAGAAGATGGTTTCCTGCGGCAACCATTCCAGCGTGGCCCCTGCTACCGCATCGAGCCTGACGGCCTGGCGTGATGACTGGCCATTGGCGCGATACCACTTGCCCGCACCGGGCGTGGTCAGCAGCGCATGGGCGCGCTCGCCCACCTCAGCGGTGATCGAAAGCTGGTCGCCACCGACGATGCCGCCTGGCGGGTGCACGATGATGGCATGGCAGATGGACGGGTCTTCGGGATAGAGCGGCTTCTGCACGCGCAGGGGGCCGAAGTGCTGGCGGTGCATGAGGCGCGTGGTGCCTTTGTCGTCGGCAAAGCCCAGCGCCAGGCGTGCCTGGTCCGGCGCATGCCGCAGGGGCGCGCCTGGTGTCGCGGGGGCCGGCATGCTGGCGGGTTCCGGATGGCCGGGGAGTCGTTTCATACCTGGTTCTTCATTGCGTGGAAGGCGGCGTGTGCAAGCGGACAGCCTGGCCGCGAACATGCGACTTTATAGCAGACCCGCTGCAAACGCGCAGCCTTCCTTTGCGACGGTATCAGACCGCCAGATGCTTCTTCACGTCCTCGCCATCCATCTGGTCCTGGGTACCGGCCGCGACCACTTCGCCGCGCGACATCACCACGAAGGTATCGGCCAGTTCGCGGGCGAAGTCGAAATACTGCTCGCACAGCAGGATGCCGATGTCGCCGCGCTGGCGCAGCAGGCTGATGACGCGACCGATGTCCTTGATGATGGAAGGCTGGATGCCCTCCGTCGGTTCATCCAGGATGATCAGCTTGGGCTCGGCCAGCAGCGCCCGGGCGATGGCCAGCTGCTGCTGTTGGCCACCGGAAAGGTCGCCGCCGCGCCGATGCAGCATTTCCTTCAACACCGGGAAGAGTTCATAGACCTCGCCCTTGATGGTGGAGGCACGGCGGCCCGAGAGCGTGGCCATGCCCATGAGCATGTTTTCCTCCACCGTCAGGCGCGCGAAGATCTCGCGTCCCTGCGGCACGTAGGCGATGCCCAGCTTGGCGCGCTGGTGCGGCTTGAGACGGGTGATGTCCTGGCCTTCGAAGCTGACATTGCCCTTGGCCACCGGCAGCACGCCCATCAGGCATTTCAAGAGCGTGGTCTTGCCCACGCCGTTGCGGCCCAGCAGGGACAGGACTTTGCCCTTCTGCACATCGAGCGAGACGCCGCGCAGGGTATGCGCCGCGCCGTAGTACTGGTTCAGTTCATTGACTTGCAGCATGGATGATGGTCTCCGCTCTTATCGTCCCAGGTAGACTTCGATGACGCGCTCGTTGGATTGCACCTGGCGCATGTTGCCCTCGGCCAGTACCGATCCTTCGTGCAGCACGGTCACCTTGCCACCCTGGGCAATCTCCTCGACGAAGCCCATGTCGTGTTCCACCACCATGATGGAATGCTTGCCGCGCAACTCGTTCAACAGCTCGGCGGTGCGTGCGGTCTCGGCGTCGGACATGCCGGCCACCGGTTCATCGAGCAACAGCAATTGCGGTTCCTGCATCAACAGCATGCCGATTTCCAGCCACTGCTTCTGGCCGTGCGAGAGCAGGCCGGCCACGCGATGCTCCTGGCCGTTCAGGCGGATCAGCTTGAGGATTTCCTCGATCTTGCCGATCTGCTCCGAAGACAGGCGCGCAAAGAGCGTGGTCTTGACGCGCTTGTCCATCTTCATCGCCAGTTCCAGGTTCTCGAACACGGTGTGCTGCTCGAACACCGTCGGACGCTGGAACTTGCGGCCGATGCCCGCATGCGCGATCTCGTATTCGGTCATCTTGGTCAGGTCAATGGTCTGGCCGAAGAAGGCGGTGCCGGCGGTAGGCCGGGTCTTGCCGGTGATGACGTCCATCATCGTGGTCTTGCCCGCGCCATTGGGACCGATGATGCAGCGCAGTTCACCCACCGAGATATCCAGGTTCAGGTTGTTGATGGCCTTGAAGCCATCGAAGGAGACCGTGATGTTTTCCAGATAGAGGATGGCACCGTGGGTGGTATCGACGCCCTCGGGTTTGATGCGTTCGTAGGATGCACCGTGGTCGGCGCGGGGCGTGTCGACATTGCCGCCCAGGCCGCCGATGCCTGCCGGGTTTTTCCCGGGTTCGACTGCACTCATGCTGCCTCCTTGGATGCGTTGCCCTCGGCGGGCGCGGCATCGCGTTTCTTGAATTTCTGCGCCAGGCCCAGGATGCCCTGCGGCAGGAACAGCGTGACCAGGATGAAGATCAGCCCCAGCGCATACAGCCACAGGTCCGGGAAGGCGGCCGTGAACCAGCTCTTCAAACCATTGACGGTGAAGGCACCGATGATGGGGCCGATCAGCGTGCCACGCCCGCCCACAGCCGCCCAGATCACCATCTCGATGGAGTTGGCCGGCGACATCTCGGAGGGATTGATGATGCCCACCTGCGGCACGTACAGCGCACCGGCGATACCGCAGATCACGGCCGAGAGCGTCCACACGAAGAGTTTGAACCACAGCGGGTTGTAGCCGATGAACATGAGGCGCGATTCGGAATCACGCACGCCCTGCAGCACGCGGCCCAGCTTGGAGGTGACGATCATGCGACACAGCACCAGCGCACCGAACAGCAGCGCCAGCGTTACCAGGTACAGCACCGCCTTGGTGGCCGGTGCGGTGATGGTGAAGCCCAGGATGCGCTTGAAGTCGGTGAAGCCGTTGTTGCCGCCAAAGCCGGTATCGTTGCGGAAGAACAGCAGCATGAAGGCGAAGGTCATGGCCTGCGTGATGATGGAGAAATACACGCCCTTGATACGCGAACGGAACGCGAAGTAACCGAACACGAAGGCCAACAGACCCGGCACCAGCACCACCAGCAGCATGGAGAACCAGAAGTGATCCGTCATCCACCAGTACCAGGGATAGGCCTTCCAGTTCAGGAACACCATGAAGTCCGGCAGGTTGCTCTGGTACACGCCGTCACGGCCGATGGCGCGCATCAGGTACATCCCGTGGGCGTATCCGCCCAGTGCGAAGAAAACGCCATGACCCAGCGAGAGGATGCCCGTATAGCCCCACACCAGGTCCAGTGCTAGCGCAGCCATGGCGTAGCACATGAACTTTCCTACCAAAGCGACGGTGTAGGAGGAGACGTGCAGGCTGCTTCCGGCGGGGAACAGCAGGTTGCAGACCGGCAGCAAGGCCAGCACGATGGTGCAGATGACGATGCCGGTCCAGGCCGGACGATTGAACAGCGAGGGGCGCATGATCATGGTGCTCATTCCACGCTCCTTCCCTTGAGTGCGAAGAGGCCTTGCGGACGCTTCTGGATGAATACGATGATGAAGACCAGGATGGCGATCTTGGCCAGCACGGCACCGGCCACCGGCTCCAGGAATTTGTTGACTTCGCCCAGGCCGAAGGCAGCGATGACGGTCCCGGCCAGCTGACCCACGCCACCCAGCACCACCACCATGAAGGAATCCACGATGTAACCCTGTCCCAGGTCGGGGCCGACGTTGCCCAGCTGCGAGAGCGCCACGCCACCGAGACCGGCGATGCCGCAACCGAGGCCGAAGGTCATCATGTCGATCTTGCCGGTGGACACGCCCACGCAGTCGGCCATGCGGCGATTCTGCGTGACGGCCCGCACGAACAGACCCAGGCGGGTCTTGTTCAGGATCAGCCAGACCGCGAACACCACGAACAGCGCAAAGAACACGATCACGATGCGGTTATAGGACAGCACCAGTGAACCCAGCACGGTGACGCCACCCGACATCCAGCTCGGATTGGCCACTTCCACGTTCTGCGCGCCAAAGATGGAGCGCACGCATTGCATCAGCATGAGGCTGATACCCCAGGTACAGAGCAGGGTTTCCAGCGGACGGCCATAGAGCCAGCGGATCACCAGCCGTTCCAGCGCAATGCCCACTGCCGCGGCCACGATGAAGGCCGCCGGCAGGGCCACGACCAGATAGGCATCGATGGCACCGGGGAAGAACTTTCGGAACACCAGCTGGCACACATAGGTGGTGTAGGCGCCGATCATCAGCAGTTCACCGTGGGCCATGTTGATGATGCCCATGAGACCAAAGGTGATGGCCAGGCCCAGTGCGGCCAGCAGCAGCACGCTGCCCAGCGAGATGCCATAGAACAGCTTGCCGGCGAAGTCGACGATGGCCAGGTGGCGGTCCAAAGCGGAGAGGGTGCGCACCGCTTCCACGCGTACGCCTTCATCCGGCTCCACGTAGGAGCCATCGGGATTCTTGGCCAGCATGTTTTCCAGGACCGGCTTGAGCGACGCATTGGTCGTCTCGGCCAGTTTCCTGACCGCAGCGCGGCGTGCAGCCGGATCGGGAGAATGCAGGTTGGCGGTGGCCTGTACCTGCTGCAGCACGTCCTTGATCTGCGCATCGTTTTCCTTGGCCAGCGCCTTGAGGATCAGCGGCATCTGGGCCGGATCGGCATTCCTGAGCAGATCATTGGCAGCGGCCAGGCGCTCATCGCGTTGCGGCGAGAGCAGCTTCAGTCCCGAGAGCGCACCCTCGACGGCACCGCGCAGGCGGTTGTTGACGGTGATGCCTTCGGCGTCATCGGGTGCGGGGCCGCTCTTGTCGGTGGCCGGGTTGAAGGCCTGGCCGGCATCATCGACGATGAGGATGTCACCGGCAGGCGTGACATAGAGCGCGTCGCTGTTCAAGGCGTTGAGAATCTTGAGCGCGTCGTCGTTGGCCAGCGCGGCAATCTGGTTGACGGCGTCGATGCGCGCGTCGGGGTCGTCTCCGCCAAGGGGCTTGAGCAGGGCCGGATCGATGGCTGCGAACGCCCCGAGGGCGTGCACGCAAAGCCAGGTCGCGAGCAGCCCGCGTAGGAACTGGATGGCTGGTTTCATGGTCGGTGTGCGCCTCGAAGCGCGGGCCAGGCTGCTGCGGCCGGGGCGAGTCGTCGGGCGGTTTTCTTGTGGAGGGAAATGCGTGGGGCGGACGGAGCGCCTTGGATACGCCGCGCAAGCTGCGTATCGAAGGCGCTCCGAAGAACGCCATCAACTACTGCAACAACCGCAAGCTTAGTTCTTCTGCTTGCTCTCGTTGCCCGGGATATACGGGCTCCACGGTTGCGCGCGGATGGTGGTCTTGGTCTTGTAGACCACGTTGAACTGACCATCGGCCTTGATTTCGCCGATCATCACCGGCTTGTGCAGGTGGTGGTTGGTCTTGTCCATTTCCAGCGTGTAGCCCGACGGTGCCTTGTAGGTCTGGCCCGCCATGGCCGCGATCACCTTGTCGGTGTCGGTGGACTTGGCCTTTTCCACGGCCTGCGCCCACATGTGGATGCCGACGTAGGTGGCTTCCATCGGGTCGTTGGTCACGACGGTGTCGGCATTGGGCAGGTTCTTGGCCTTGGCGTAGGCCTTCCACTTCTTGATGAAGGCGGCGTTGACCGGATTCTTCACCGATTCGAAGTAGTTCCAGGCGGCCAGGTGGCCCACCAGCGGCTTGGTATCGACACCGCGCAATTCTTCTTCACCCACCGAGAAGGCCACCACCGGCACATCGGTCGCCTTCAGGCCGGCGTTGCCCAGTTCCTTGTAGAAGGGCACGTTGGAGTCACCGTTGATGGTCGAGATCACGGCCGTCTTGCCACCGGCGGAGAACTTCTTGATGTTGGCCACGATGGTCTGGTAGTCGGAGTGGCCGAACGGGGTGTAGACCTCGTCGATGTCGGAGTCCTTCACGCCCTTGCTGTGCAGGAAGGCGCGCAGGATCTTGTTGGTGGTGCGCGGATAGACGTAGTCGGTACCCAGCAGCACGAAGCGCTTGGCGCCGCCGCCTTCCTTGGACATCAGGTATTCCACGGCAGGAATGGCTTGCTGGTTGGGGGCAGCACCGGTATAGAAGACGTTCTTCTCCAGTTCTTCACCTTCGTACTGCACCGGGTAGAACAGCAGGCTGTTCAGTTCCTTGAAGACCGGCAGCACCGACTTGCGCGACACCGAGGTCCAGCAACCGAAGACCACCGAGACCTTGTCCTGGGAGATCAGCTGACGCGCCTTTTCGGCGAACAGCGGCCAGTTCGAGGCCGGGTCGACCACCACCGGTTCCAGCTTCTTGCCCATCACGCCGCCGGCGGCGTTGATTTCATCGATGGTCATCAGGGCCACGTCTTTCAGGGACGTCTCGGAGATGGCCATGGTGCCCGACAGCGAATGCAGGATGCCGACCTTGATGGTGTCGGCAGCAAAGGCCGACGGCAGCCAGGAGGATGCGGCCAGTGCGAATGCACCCAGAGCGGTGGCTTTCAGTACGGTACGACGTGACATGTGGTGCTCCCTCGAGAAAAGTTTTGGAAGAATTTTTTCACTGCCCAGTCGCTTTAGCAGATTGTGTGCCAATGCCCGGTCAAGGGCCTGCGGTCTGCATCAAAGCGGGGCGGGGAGCGGAGGGAGGAGGGAATAATGTTGTCAGGCACGCCAGGATTGCGCACCAAAGCCGAGCGTCATTGTCGACAGTCGTATGGTGCTGCGGCAACACTCACCAGCCTGGCGCTCCAGCATGCGCGATCTTGGTGCGTCGGTGAAAGCGCCAGTGGGCGCGGGTTTGCGCCAGGCGAAGCAATTTCCTGAGATATGAGGCAGATTGTTCACAATAGTGAGCACATCGTGAACGATACTTTGAGCGCAGAGCGCCAGGCCGCGTGTTCCATTGCGGTGCCTGGCGCTGCCGGGGCATCAGCGCAGCAGCACGTGCTGCATGAATTGCCGCAGGGGGAATTCGATCATGTTCTGCAAGGCCACCGGCAGTTCCAGTGGACGCATGATCATCTTGATGGTGGTGTCGGGTTTGAGATTGACGCGCACGGTGCGACTCATGCGCGAGGCCAGTTCCTTCACGCGCGCCGGGTCGGCCGCCAGTTCCGGCTTGTGCACCATGACCACATGGCGGATGGCGCAGTCGGCGTCTTCGCTCTTGAGTTCCAGGGTGCGGCGGCTCAGGGTGCCGAAGACACGCGAGCGGCCGATGTTTTCCTGGCGGCGGTAGCGACGGAAGTACTGGTAGAAGTGCTTGTAATGATTGACCTCGTCATTGGCGATGAGGCCGGCCAGGTGCTTGAGGACCGGCTCGTCGGTAGCGCGCGCCAGGGCGCGGTAATAGGTGGAGGTGCCGGTCTCTACCACGCAGCGCGCGGCCAGTTCCTGGGCGCGCGTGGGTTCGAGCAGCTCCACCTTGCAGTACTGCGAGTATTCATCGAGGAAGCCCTGGTAGGCGCGCGGCCAGTCGAATTCCGGCCAGACATGCTCGACATAGGCGCGCAGGGCCGCGCCATGCTGCAGCTCTTCCTGTTCCCAGTGCTCGCGCAGCCAGGTCTCGACTTCGGCATCGCCCTGGTAGTACTCCACCAGGTTGTGGGTATAGAGATCGGAACCGCTTTCGACGAAGGAGGCGCAGGCCACCAGGTAGAACAGGTCTTCGTTCTGCCGCACCCGCTCTTTGTCGATGCGGGTCAGGTCGATGTCATCGATGGTCCAGTGTTTTTTTTCTTGGCGACTCGGGTTCATCTGCTATACCTCTCTTCTCGAAGTGGTGGTGGGCATAGCGATATGATGCGGCGCGATGACATTGGTTCAGGGCCGCCCAAGACGTCTTGACACAACTTTGCAAAGCATCCGGCGACGTCAGCATTTCGTCAGGGAGAATGGTCAGCGGGGCCGTGGAAATCACAGGTTCCGGGTAGCATCGCTGCCCAGCACCACACGATTGCGGCCCTGGTATTTGGCGTGATACAGCGCCTGGTCGGCGATGCGCAGCAGCTCTTCGGCGCTGGTCTGCTCATCCGGTTGCAGGGAGGCCACGCCGATGCTGGCCGTGATGTAGCCGAACGGAGAATCCGCATGCGGCAGCTTGAGCGCGAAGATGGCCTGGCAGATGTGCTCGGCCTGCTGCAGGGCATGCGCAGTGTCGCTCTCGGCGATGATGACGCTGAACTCCTCGCCGCCGTAGCGTGCGACCAGGTCGGTAGCGCGGCGCGAACTCTTCTGCAGCACACGCGCCACGATGCGCAGGCATTCGTCACCGGCCAGATGGCCGTAGCGGTCGTTGTACTTCTTGAAGTAATCCACGTCCAGCATCAGCAGCGCCAGCGCATGTCCCGAGCGCACCGAGCGCCGCAGTTCCTGGTCCATGACCTCGTCGAAGCGGCGCCGGTTGGCCACACCGGTGAGTCCGTCGGTGGCCGACAACGCTTCCAGCTTGCGGTTGGCGCGTTCCAGTTCGCGCGTGCGGTGGGCCACCTGCTCTTCCAGCACCTGCTTGCTCTGCTGCAGCTTGCCGGCCATCTCGTTGAACTTGCGCGAGAGCACGGCGATCTCGTCGCCGCCGGCCTGTTCCACCCGTACCGTGGTGTCGCCGCTGCCGGCTTCCTTCATGGCGCCCACCAGCCGCTGCAGGGGGACGCTGATGCTGCGCGCGATCAGCGCCGAGAGCAGCAGCGAGGCCCCGAAGCACAGCAGGCCGATGGCGATGATCTTGTCGCGCACCGAGCGCGTATCGGCGTTGAGCTTGTCACTGGGCGTGGCGCTGACCACCCACCATGAGGTGTGCGGCAACTGGGCAATGGCCGCATAGTAGGGGGTCTTGTCGGCGCGGGTATAGGCGATGAAGTCGCTGGTACGGCGTTGTCCGAGGCTGGCCGTGATGCCTGCCAGCAGGGCCGGATCGGCGCTGCTCAAGCTGGTATCCCGGCCCTGCACCACCACCGTGCCATCGCTGGCATCGACGATGAAGAGGCTGGAGTCGTAGCCCAGGTCGACGCCCTCGAAGATGCTGAAGAAGTAGCTCGGCCGCACGCCCACGAACAGAATGCCGGCGCTGCGGTTGTTGCCCGTGAAGCGGATCTCGCGCAGCATGGCCACGCTCTTCTGTCCATGGCCGCCGTTGTAGAGCGTCCACCAGGCGCGTCCGCCCAGGTCGGGAGCCAGCTCGGCCACGCGCCCGATATTGCTGGCCAGGGGCGCAAAGATCTGCGGATCGATGACCTGGCGCTTGCGATCAAGCAGGTACTTCTGGTTCACGTCCGGCAAGGACCCGAAGGTATCCAGCAGTACGCGCGCCACCGCGCTGCGGGCCGCCGCGCTGGCGGCTTCGTCCTGGCCATAGTAGTCGGCCAGCAGGCGCTGCAACCTGTCGGACAGGACCAGTTCCTCGCTGGTGTCTTCGATCTTTTCCATGCGCAGCATCAGGTTCTGCGAGATCTGCTTGACCACCTGGACCGAGTAGGTCCGCACCTTGTCCTGGGTGGCGCGGGTGGTTTCGCGATAGGCCAGCAGGCCCGAGATCACCAGCGGCACCAGCGAGACCAGGATGAAGGAATTGATGAGCCGGTAGCGGATTTCGATCTTGCGCAGGAAACCCAGCCAGAAGAAGTCGAGCCGTCTTTTCATGGAGAGCCCTCTTACCTGGCCGACAGGCGCGCCTGCTCGGTGATGGAATTCTGCAGGATGCGCGCTGCCCGCGCCGGTGTCTGGCTGCCCGACAGCACACCCTGCAGAAGCGGATGCAGCACCTCGATGGTATTGACCGGCAGCATGGAGTAGTACAGCCCCGGCGCATTGTCGGTGGCGGCATCGCGCTTCATCTCGTCGACCAGCGCAAACAGCGCGGGGTCTCCCCGTACATCGGAGGGGATCACGCGAAACGGCGGAATGTTCTGCCGTTTGCTCTGCCAGATCGGCATGCCCGGCCCATACAGGAAATCCAGGAACTGCGCCGCTGCCTGGCGGTGCCGCGCACTGCCGTGCTGGCCCACGGCGAAGCCGGTTTCGCTGCCCAGCACCGGCCTGAGCGGCTGGCCCCGGTCGTTCCACGGCGGCACGAAGACGCCCACGTGCATGCCGCGTCCGTTCATCAGTGTCCCGGCGGCCCACGTGCCCTGGAAGGTCATCGCGGCGCGCCCCTCGGCGAACTGGCGCAAGGTACTGTCATAGCCGGCGCGCAGGCAGTCGGCCTGCACCATCTTCCGCTCCACCAGCGTGCGCAGGCGAGTGAAGATGGCGACCCCGTCGGGATTGTCCAGCTGCAGAGTGCCATTGGCGATGCGCGTGCGCCAGTCGGGCACTCTGGCCGCGATCAGGTTGGCAAAGCCGTAGCTGAAGGGGCCATTGCCCAGCATGTTGGGAAAGCCGCCCGACAGCGCCAGCGGTACCAGACCCGCCTTGCGCAGCGCTGCACCGGCGGCCAGGAAGGAGTCGAAGTCGGTGGGCGGCGTGGCGATGCCGGCACGCGCGAACATGTCGCGGTTGTAGTAGATCAACGTGGTGGCCAGGCCGGAGGGAATGCCGTAGCGACGTCCACCCGGCGAGGTCCACTCGCGCTGCAGGATTTCCAGCATGTTGCCCCAGGCCCGGGTATCACCGATGTCGGCCAGCAGGCCCTGGTCGGCCAGGGTGGCCGTATAGGGGCTGGCATTGACCGAGAAGATGTCGGGCAGGCTGTCGGTGGCTGCGCGCGGCTTGAGGTTTTCCTCGACGGAATTGCCGATCATGAACTGCAGGTTGATCCTTACCTCGGGATGGACAAGCGTGAAGGCATCGACCACCCGGTGCATTTCTTCGGACCAGTCGGGGGCCCACACCAGTGCCGTCAGGACCACCGGCTCGGCGCTGGTGCTTGCGGCACGCGCGCTTGCTGCGCCTGCGCTGTCGTCACCGCGTTCGCAAGCGGCCAGCAGGAGGCTTGCGACCACCCCCGCGATGAATATCCTGAGCCCGCGCATGGCGCGCCCGGTCATGCCTGAGAGTGCGCAGCTGGAGTGGCAATCCGGATCAGGCACGCCTGTTACTGATGGCGTATATCGGCCACGCATCGATTTCCCCTGCGGCTAAGCTTTTTGTTTTACAGCAATGCGCATGGTGCTGCGTTGCGCCTACCTGCCGCTCTCTTTGCACGATCCTGGCATATGAGAACAATGGCAAGAAGTTTGCCAGTTTTTACAGTTCCCTGCACGAACCGCGTGCGCTTTTATTGTCTTTGCTCAGCTTTTGCCACGGCGCAAGTGCGCCCGGCTTGATGTGCCGCCTGAACGAAAATGAACAGGCCCTTATAATGGGCCCCTCGCGCCCTACGGGGCGATCGCGGTTCACTTTGCTTCAACCTGTCGGCATCTTCCTCTCTGCTGAGGATGCGGCTGTCTCACCGATTCCACATGCACAACAAAGATACTTCGCTCTCCATGGGCAAATTTCCCCCATGGCTGGCCGTCCTGGCAGCCTTGACCGCGCTGGGCGCGCTGGCCATCGACATGTACCTGCCCAGCTTCACGGCCATCGCCAAGGATCTGGGCGTGGGCACCAACCTGGTCCAGCTGACGCTGGCCTCGTTCCTGGTCGGCCTGGCCGTGGGGCAGATGTTCTATGGTCCGTTGTCGGACCGCTTCGGTCGCAAGCCGCCCTTGTTCTTCGGTATCGCCCTGTACTTTGTTTGCTCGTTGCTGTGCATTTTTGTACAGAGCATCGAGACCCTGATCGTGTTGCGATTGTTCCAGGGCCTGGGTGGTAGCGCCGGCATGGTGATCCCGCGCGCCATGGTGCGTGATCGCATGGGGGCCGAGGGCTCGGCCAAGGCGTTCTCGATGCTGATGCTGGTATTCGGGCTGGCCCCGATCCTGGCTCCCTTCATCGGCGGTCTGATGCTGGTCTTCGCCAGCTGGCGCGGCATCTTCGTGGTGCTGACCATCTTCGGTCTGCTGTGCATGCTGGGCACCCGCAAGTACCTCACCGAGACGGTGGACGTTTCCCGTGCCGAACCCTTGCACCTGGGTCGTACGTTGCGCCAGTATCGGGACCTGCTGCGGCATCGCCAGTTCATGTCCTTCGTGCTGTGTGGCGGCCTGGTGCAGGCGGGGATGTTCGCCTACATCGCCGGTGGTCCGTTCGTGGTGATCGAGCTGCACGGCATCCAGCCGCAGTATTTTGGTTTCGTGTTTGCCTCCAACGCCGTCGGGCTGATCGCCGCCTCGCAGATCAATGCGCGCCTGGTGGTCAAGCGCTCGGCCGAGCGCGTGCTGGGCCGTGTGTTGTGGGTGCCGGCGGGCCTGTCGCTGGTGGTGGTGCTGGCCGTGGCCGCTGGACTGGAAAGCCTGCCCCTGCTGCTGTTCGGCTTCTTCGGATATCTGACGGCCTATGGCTTCACCGGCCCGAATGCAACTGCCATCGCCTTGAAGCATCAGGGCCGCCAGGCCGGTACGGCTGCCGCGCTGATGGGTACCCTGCAGTTCGGCATGGGCGTGCTCTCCGGCGTGGTAATGAGCCTGTGGCATGACGGTACGGCCTTGCCGCTGGTGTCGGTGATGGCCTTCTGCGGCGTGAGCGCATTCCTGCTGTATCACTTCGTGGCCAAGCATGAGCCGGTGACAGCGGCGCAGCATTGAATTTCAGGAAGCGCTGACCCCTCATGCTCTACGCCGTCTCCGCCTCCATCCTGTGGGGCTTGTTCCCGCTCTACTTCAAGTTGCTCAAGGAAATTCCTTCCTTCGACATCGTGGTCCATCGCCTCTTCTGGTCTTGCGTGTTCCTGGTGGCGGTGCTGGCCTGGCGGCGCCAGTGGGGCTGGGTCGCCGAGGTCCGTCAGCGGCCCATGGTGGTGGCCGGCTTCCTGCTCTCGGCCCTGCTGCTCACCGGCAACTGGACACTCTACGTCTGGGCCGTCAATGCCGGACGCATCGTCGATACCAGCCTGGGTTACTTCATGAGTCCGCTCGTGAGCGTCTTCATGGGCTACCTGATCCTGAAGGAACGCATGCGTCCCCTGCAATGGCTGGCGGTGTTCCTTGCACTCGGTGCAGTGATCTGGCTGACCATCGCCAATGGCAGCCTGCCGTGGATTTCGCTCTTGATCGCGCTGACCTTCGCCTTCTATGGCCTCTTGCGCAAGACCGCGCACCTGGGTGCCCTTGAAGGCCTGTCGCTGGAAACCTTGCTGATGCTGCCGCTGGTGCTGGTCATCCTGGATGTCGATACCCTGCGTGACAGCAACGCCTTCACCCATGCTTCCACTTCGGCCAGGATCCTGCTGGCCTTGTCCGGCCCCATCACGGCGGTGCCGCTGCTGCTCTTTGCCCATGGCGCGCGTCGCATCCCCTTGTCGATGCTGGGCCTGATGCAATACATTTCGCCCACCATCCAGCTGCTGGGTGGCGTGCTGATCTACGGCGAACCCTTTGCCGGGGCACGCGCCATCGGCTTTTGCGTGATCTGGGTGGCGCTCGCGGTATACTCCGCCGAAGGCTTGTGGCGCTACCTGCGCACCCGCGCGCAAAGCTCGGCAGAGCCCAGCGCCGGCGGCGCCTGATCGCCGTCTTACCTTTCCCTCTCACTGGCAACTCATACCATGGCCCAATACGTCTTTACCATGAACCGCGTCGGCAAGATCGTGCCGCCGAAGCGGCAGATCCTCAAGGACATCTCGCTGTCCTTCTTCCCCGGCGCCAAGATCGGCGTGCTCGGCCTGAACGGCTCGGGCAAGTCCACCCTGCTCAAGATCATGGCCGGCATCGACAAGGAAATCGAGGGTGAAGCCATCCCGATGCCCAACCTCAACATCGGCTACCTGCCCCAGGAACCGCAGCTCGACGCCGAGAAGACCGTGCGCCAGGAAGTCGAAAGCGCCCTGGGTGAAGTCTTCGAAGCCCAGGCCAAGCTCGATGCCGTCTATGCCGCCTACGCCGAGGAAGACGCCGACTTCGACGCCCTGGCTACCGAACAGGCACGCCTGGAAGCCATCATCGCCGCCGCCGATGGCAATAGCCTCAACCAGCAGCTGGAAATGGCCGCCGACGCGCTGCGCCTGCCGCCCTGGGACGCCAAGATCGGCGTGCTCTCCGGCGGCGAAAAGCGCCGCGTGGCGCTGTGCAAGCTGCTGCTCTCCAAGCCCGACATGCTGCTGCTGGACGAACCGACCAACCACCTGGACGCCGAATCGGTGGACTGGCTGGAACAGTTCCTGCAACGCTTCCCCGGCACCGTGGTGGCCATCACCCACGATCGCTACTTCCTCGACAATGCCGCCGAATGGATCCTGGAACTGGACCGTGGCCACGGCATCCCCTGGAAGGGCAACTACAGCTCCTGGCTGGAACAGAAGGAAGCCCGCCTGAAGCAGGAAGAGGCCAGCGAATCGGCCCGCCAGAAGACCATCGCCAAGGAACTGGAATGGGTGCGCCAGAACCCCAAGGGCCGCCAGGCCAAGAGCAAGGCGCGTCTGGCCCGCTTCAACGAGCTCTCCGAATACGAATACCAGAAGCGCAACGAGACCCAGGAAATCTTCATTCCCGTGGCCGAGCGCCTGGGCAATGAAGTCATCGAATTCAAGAACGTCAGCAAGGGCTATGGTGACCGCCTGCTGATCGACAACCTGAACTTCAAGATCCCGGCCGGCGCCATCGTCGGCATCATCGGCCCCAACGGCGCCGGTAAATCGACCCTGTTCCGCATGCTGGCCGGCCGTGAAACCCCGGACAGTGGCGAACTGGTGCTCGGCCCCACCGTCAAGGTGTCGCTGGTGGACCAGTCGCGCGAAGACCTGGGTAACAAGAAGACGGTCTTCGAAGATGTCTCGGGCGGCGCCGACATCCTCACCGTGGGCCGCTTCGAAATGCCCTCGCGCGCCTACCTGGGCCGCTTCAACTTCAAGGGTGGCGACCAGCAGAAGATCGTCGGCAACCTCTCCGGCGGTGAGCGCGGCCGTCTGCACCTGGCCAAGACCCTGCTGCAGGGTGGCAACGTCCTGCTGCTGGACGAACCGTCCAACGACCTCGACGTGGAAACCCTGCGCGCCCTGGAAGATGCGCTGCTGGAATTTGCCGGCACCGTGCTGGTGATCTCCCACGATCGCTGGTTCCTGGACCGTATCGCCACCCACATCATCGCCTTCGAAGGCGATTCGCAGGTTACCTTCTTCGACGGCAACTATCAGGAATACGAAGCCGACAAGAAGAAGCGCCTCGGCGAAGAAGCGGCCAAGCCCAAGCGTATCCGTTACAAACCGGTTACGCGTTGATCGCTTCACTGATGGGTACGTAAAAACGCCGCGGGTTCCCGCGGCGTTTTTTTTTCGTCCGCCTATCCTCCGCCTGTCGTCCGCCTGTCGTCCGCAGCCCGGACGTAAAGAGTTGTAGGGACGCATGACGCCGCCCCTCGCGCTGGCTACCATCGCGGGATCACCACATCACCGGGAGCCCCGATGCAGATCCGCAGAACGCTATCGCTTGCCCTGACGACGGTGCTGGCCGGTTGCGCCACCTCGCAACCGGTCACGCAGATCGACAAGGATACCTACCTGCTGGTAGCCAGTTCGCGCTGGCATGGCAATGACGGCGTGGCTGTACAGGGCTTGCAGCAGGCCGATGACTGGTGCCGCCAGCAGGGCCGCCACGCCCGCATCATCGGCAGCGAACGTTCGGAGGGCGTAATCGGCGTGATGCCGCCCAAGGTCATGCTTAGTTTCAAATGTGATCTATCCCGCCCGTAGCGGCTCCCACCGCCCGGGAACGGGCAGCAATCGGCCTGCACGGGTAGAATCACGGCCTTGCCCGCCCACAAGGCCCCGGCCAGAGAAGAGGCCGTCACCGTATCGGGTGCACGATGATTCCTCCACCGCAGTTCGCGTCATCCACGCAGTCAACATAAAAAACGCGCCATCCCGTCATGATCGTCTTCATGCGCGGGTTTGTTTCATCATTCATCCATTGCCATGCTTGCCACCATCACCCGCCTCTTTCCCGTGTGGGCGCTGCTGCTTTCCGCTGCCGCCTACTTCTCGCCGCCGACCTTCACGCCCCTGGGCAAATACATTACCCAGCTGCTCACGCTGATCATGCTGACCATGGGCGTGACGCTCACGGTGGACGACTTCAAGCGCATCATCAAGCGCCCCGCGCCCGTGGCGGCCGGTATCGTCCTGCACTACCTGGTCATGCCGCTGGCCGCCTGGATCATCGCCAAGGTGCTGCGCATGCCGCCCGATCTCACCGCCGGCATGGTGCTGGTGGGCAGCGTCGCCTCCGGTACTGCCTCCAACGTCATGATCTATCTCTCGCGCGGCGATGTGGCCTTGTCGGTCACCATCTCCACCCTGTCGGCACTGGTGTCGGTGTTTGCCACGCCGCTGCTGACCGAGCTCTACGTGGATGCCTCCATTCACTTCGACGCCCACGCCATGCTGATGTCCATCGTGCAGATCGTGGTGGTCCCCATTGCGGTCGGCCTGGTGCTGAACCTGTTCGCGGGCAAGCTGATCCGCCGCATCGAACCCTACCTGTCGCTGGTGTCGATGGTGGCCATCCTGTTGATCATCTCGGCGGTGGTCGCAGGCAGCCAGGCCAGCATTGCGTCGGTGGGCCTGGTGGTATTGGTGGGCGTGATCCTGCACAACGGCCTGGGCTTGCTGGGCGGCTACTGGGGTGGCCGCCTGCTGGGCTTCGATGAGGCGGTCTGCCGCACGCTGGCCATTGAAGTCGGGATGCAGAATTCCGGTCTGGCCGCTGCGCTGGGCAAGTTGTATTTCACGCCGGTGGCGGCTCTGCCGGGTGCGCTGTTCTCGGTGTGGCACAACCTCTCCGGGTCGCTCTTGGCCGGCTACTGGCGCGGCCGTCCGCCGCGTGACTGAAGCGCGGTTGCAGTGATGCAGCGCTGAGTCCAACGGCCCGCCTCGCCTTGAGGCGGGCCGTTGTCCTTGGTGCGCAGCGAAGCGCAAAAACTGATTACAATCCGCCATCACCGCACGTCCCACCCATCTCCAAGAGGAGGCCATTCCATGCAAAAACGCAAGTTCCTCAGTCTGGGCGCCTCGCTGCTGGCCGCGCCCGCCGCCCTGCCGGCACTGGCCGCTGACAAGAAGGCCAGCCCTGGCGCAGGTCCGGTGCTGCTCACCGTCACCGGCGACATCAGCAAGACCAATCGCGGCCCGCTCGATCCGGCGCTGGACCAGATGATGGCCAAGCAGAAGCTGGCGTTCGACCGTGCCCACACCTTCGATTTTGCCGCGCTCGCCGCGCTGCCTTCGGTGGAGATCCGTCCCACGCTGGAATACGATGGCCGCCGTCACAGCCTGCGTGGTCCGCTGCTAGTGGAGGTCTTGCGCGCCGTGGGTGGCCCCGCCACCGTGCAGAACTGTGCCCTGCGTGCCGTCGATGGTTATGCAGTGCTGGTTTCGGCGGAGGATATCGCCAAGTATCGATTCATCATCGCCACCCATCTGGATGGCAAGCCCATCCCGCTGGGCGGACTCGGTCCGCTATGGGCCGTGTATGACGCCGACAGCTTCCCCGAGATGAGCGCGCGCCCCTTGCCGGAGCGCTTCGGCCAATGCCCCTGGGGCCTGTATCACATCGCCGTGCGCAAGGCCTGAGGCGATGCCATGGGGCAGCGCCTCAGACGTTGATGGCGCTGTCGGACTTCATGCGCTTGCGCAATTCAAACTTCTGGATCTTGCCGGTGGACGTCTTGGGCAGCGGACCGAAGTAGATCGCCTTGGGCACCTTGAAACCGGCCAGGTGGCCCCGGCAGAATTCGGTCAGTTCTGCCGCATCGATGTTGGCACCTTCCTTGAGCTCGACGAAGGCGCAGGGTGTCTCTCCCCATTTCTCATCCGGTTGTGCCACCACCGCTGCGGCCAGTACGGCCGGATGGCGGTACAGCATGTCCTCCACTTCCACGCTGGAAATGTTTTCTCCGCCGGAGATGATGATGTCCTTGCTGCGGTCCTTGATCTTGATGTAGCCGTCCGCATTCATCACACCGAGGTCGCCGGTATGGAACCAGCCCCCGGCAAAGGCTTCATGGGTCGCACGGTCGTTCTTCAGGTAGCCCTTCATGCAGATGTTGCCGCGGAACATGATCTCGCCGATCTCCTCGCCATCGGCGGCCACCGGTTCCATGGTATCGGGGGAGAGCACCGTCACCCCGCTTTGCAGGTGATAGCGCACGCCCTGGCGTGACTTCTGCACCGCGCGCTGGTCCACCGACAGCGTGCTCCATTCATCCTGTTCCGCACACACGGCCGCCGGTCCATAGACTTCGGTGAGTCCATACACGTGGGTCAGCTCGAACTGCATCGCCTCCATCTTGGCCAGCACGGCTGCCGGCGGCGGCGCCCCGGCCACCATCGCCTTGACCGGGCCACGGATATTGGCGCGCCAGCCCTCGGGGGCATTGGCCAGCGCCGCATGCACGATGGGCGCGGCGCAGTAATGGGTGATGCCGTGTTCGGCGATCAGGTCGAACACCAGCTTGGGCTCGAACTTGCGCAGGCACACGTTCACCCCCGCGCGTGCGGCCACCGTCCACGGGAAGCACCAGCCATTGCAATGGAACATGGGCAGCGTCCACAGGTAGACCGGATGCTTGGGCAGATCCCATTCGAGGATGTTGGAGATGGCATTGAGTGCCGCGCCGCGATGGTGATAGACCACGCCCTTGGGGTCGCCGGTGGTGCCGGAGGTGTAGTTCAGCGCAATCGCATCCCACTCGTCGGCAGGCCATTGCCATTCGAAGTTTTCATCGCCATCGGCCAGCAGGGCTTCGTATTCCAGATGGCCGAAGCGCTCGCCGGGTACCGGTGGCGGACCCAGCACGTCGAACACCTCGACGATCTTCAATGCCGGCAATTGCGCGCGCAGCTGCTGGGCCAGTGCGGCGAATTCGCTGTCGATGAGCAGCACCTTGGCCTCGCCATGGCGCAGCATGAAAACGATGGATTCGGCATCGAGCCGGATGTTGAGTGCATTCAGTACCGCACCGGCCATGGGCACACCGAAGTGCGCCTCCACCATCGCCGGGGTATTGGGCAGCATCGCCGAAACGGTATCGTTCTTGCCGACGCCGAGGCGCTGCAGGGCGCTGGCCAGGCGGCGCGTGCGGCGATAGGTCTGGTCCCAGTCCTGGCGCAATGCGCCATGGATGATGGCGGGACGCTGGCCATAGACGGCAGCGGCGCGCGCGATGAAATCGATGGGGGTGAGGGCCGCGTAATTGGCGGCATTGCGGCCGAGGCCGGTGTCGAAGTCTGCCATGCTTGTCTCCTTGCGGCGGGGATGAGGGGCGCGGCCTGTGCATTTTTTATCAGCCGCCTGTGATTAGGGTAGCACCGAAGCGGTCTTGTGCTTTGTCATCACGATGACAAGGCTGACATGCGACAATGTTGGCCGTTTCCTCTTCCCCGTGCACATCCCATGAGCAGCCCGATGGCGCAGCTTCTGCAGCAATACGACTGGTTCGCCGCGCTGGCGCCGGAACACCGTGCGCTGGCCGCCGCCACCACCCAGCTTGCGCGCTATGCTGCCGACGCCTTCGTGGCCCGGCGCGGTGAGCTCTCGCAATACTGGATCGGCGTGCATGAGGGCCTGATCAAGCTGGCCGTCTACAACATCGATGGTCGCAGCAGCACGCTCTCGGGCGTACCGCAAGGCGGCTGGTGCGGCGAGGGCAGCGTCATCAAGCGCGAGCCGCGTCGCTATGATGTCATCGCCATCCGCGCCGCGCAGATCCTGCTGGTGCCCGCCGATACCTTCCATCGCCTCATGGCCGAAAGTCTGCCCTTCAACGCCTTCGTCATCGGCCAGTTGAATGAACGCATGGGCCAGTTCATCGCCACCGTCCAGAACGAGCGGCTGCTCGACGTCGATGCCCGCGTAGCGCAGGCCATTGCGCAGCTGTTCCATCCCATGCTCTATCCGCGCACGTCCAAGGTGCTGGAACTGTCGCAGGAAGAAATCGGTCTGCTGACCGGCCTGTCGCGCCAGCGCGTGAACCAGGCCATGCGCCACCTGGCCGAGCTGGGGCTGGTGGAAATTTCCTACCAGAGCATCCGCGTGGTCGATCTGGATGGCTTGCGCGCCTTCGGCATGGCCTCGCTGTGAGTGGCCTGTCACCACGACGACAGTCTGGCGCCCGCGGCTGACTTAAGATCACTTGCGCATCCCGGAGTTGAGACCGTATCGGAACAGCCATGGCCATCGTCACCCATCATCATCTGCCTCTGCGCGAACTACGCTTCGCCGCCCCCGCGCGGGTGCGGGTATGGAAGGGCGCGGCCACCTTGAAGAGCGGCGGCGTGGCGGTCGAGTTGCAGGAGGGCGAGAGTTTCACCGTGCCGCCCTTCGTGCGCTTCGCCTGCCTGGCGCATCCGCGTGTGACGGCACAGGGCATGCGCCCGGCGGTGTGGTCGCTGTCCCTGGAGGCGCAGTCGAGCGCCGACATGGAGCGGGCCGCCGACACCAGCAAGCCCCACGCCCGGCGCCTGGCTGCCGCGATCTTTGCGCAACCGGCAGCGCAGTGGTGTGCCGAGCGCATTGCGCGGGAGTGGCAGATCTCCACCGCGCGCCTGCGTGCGCTCTTGTTTGCCGAGGGCGAGTCGCTGCGCAGCCTGGTGCGCGAGCAGCGCGTGGCGTGGGTGCTGGCGCAACTGGCGCGCATGGAAGATGCCCGGGCCCGCCCGTCTGATGCCGGGTTTGCCTCGCAGGCGGCCCTGCAGCGCGCCTGCCAGGACCTGATCGGCCTGCCGCCCGGGATTGCCGAGCGCGCGCTCTCCCTGCTCAGCAGCCAGCCCAGGGCGGCGCTCCCGCCGCCGCAGGAGGGGCAGTCCCGCCAGCGGCGCTATCGCCCCTATTTCTGAGGCGGGTGCGGCCGGCTGGCGGCAAGTTTGCTACCATCTGCGCTTTCCCTCAATTCTGTACGGCCCGGCATGGGCTGATTTCTCATGAGCAAGTTCTGGAGTCCCATCGTCAGCCGCCTGACGCCCTACACCCCCGGCGAACAACCCAAGCTCGCGCGCCTGGTCAAGCTCAATACCAACGAGAGTCCGTATGGTCCCTCGCCGCTGGCGCTGCAGGCCATCGCCCGCGAGGTCAGCGACAGTCTGCGGCTCTATCCCAATCCCGACGCCGAGCCGCTGAAACTGGCCATCGCCGGTCGTCACGCCGCCGACGGTATCACCGCGCGCGAGGTGTTCGTGGGCAACGGTTCGGATGAAGTGCTGGCGCATGCCTTCCAGGCCCTGCTGCAGCATGGCAAGCCCATCCTCTTCCCGGACATCACCTACAGTTTCTACCCGACCTATGCCGGCCTGTACCAGGTCGACTATCGCGCCGTGCCGCTGGCCGAGGACTTCACCCTGCGCAGCGCCGATTACCTCGGCCATGGGGAGTCCATCGGCGGCATCATCTTCCCCAATCCGAACGCGCCGACCGGTTGCTTGCTGGGGCTGGAGGAGGTGGAGCGCATTCTGCAGGGCAATCCGGAACGGGTCGTGGTGGTCGATGAGGCTTACATCGATTTCGGTGGCCAGAGCGCCATCCCGCTGGTGCAGCGCTATCCCAACCTGCTGGTGGTGCAGACATTCTCCAAGTCGCGCGCGCTGGCCGGGATGCGGGTCGGTTTTGCGGTCGGTCATGCCGACCTCATCGATGCGCTGGAGCGGGTCAAGAACAGCTTCAATTCCTATCCGCTGGATCGCCCTGCCATTGCCGGCGCTACCGCCGCCATCGAGGACGAGGACTATTTCCGCAAGACCTGCGACATGGTCATCGCCAGCCGTACCGCCCTGGTGGGGCAGCTGCAAGCCCTGGGCTTCGAGGTGCTGCCTTCGGCGGCCAACTTCGTCTTCGCCCGCCATCCGCAACGCGATGCCGCCGAACTGGCCGCGTCGCTGCGCAGCGACGGCATCATCGTGCGTCACTTCAAGAGCGAGCGCATCAAGCAGTTCCTGCGCATCACCATCGGCACCGATGAGGACTGCGGCATTCTGGTGGAGTCTTTGCGCCGCCACCTCGGTCAGCAGTAAGCCCGGCGGCGGACCGCGCCGGCATTGGCCGCGCGGCCCGATGTGCAGAAAACGTCAAGCCGCGCCGGGCGGCCTCTCGTGCGCGCCCAGCGGCTTTTGCCGCCATGCCACCAGCGACCCCGCCAGCAGCATCAGTGCAGAAAACGTCAGCCCGCGTTGCAGGCCGCCCGCACCATCGGCGATCCATCCGACGATGGAAGGGCCGATGATCTGGCCCACGGCGAAGATGATGGTGAAGGCGCTGATGCCTGCAGGCCAGTCCGCCGGCGGCAGGTTGTGGCGCACCATGGCCGTGGTCGAGGCCACGGCCGAGAGGAAGCAGCCCCCAAACAGCAACCCTGAGGCAAACACCGCCACGGGCGCTGCCGTCGTGGCCGGCAGCAGGGTGGCCAGGCACAGCAGGCCGTTGAGGATGGCCAGCGATTGCCCACCGTGGAAGCGGTCCAGCATGCGCGCCCAGATGCGCGAGGACGCAAAGGTCGCCGCCCCCAGCAGCGCGAAGAAGAGCGTGATGCGTGACGCCGCCATGCCTTCCTCTTTCAGCAGGGCGATGACGAAGGTCATGTAGCCGATATATCCCAGCCCGAAGAATAAATAACCGATCAGCCCGAACAGCAGGCTGCGCGGACGCCATGCCCCGCCTCCTGCCGCCTGTGCCGGCGAGGTCGGCATCAGCCGGGCGGGCAGCGTCATGACCAGGCTGGCCACCAGCGCCAGCACGCCCAGCAGCACCCATGCCCATTGCCAGGGATGCGCTGCACCCTGTGCGACGGCGGCGTCCATCACCGGCGGCACCAGCAGCGATGCGGCCACGATGCCGATGCCGGTGCCGCCGTAATACAGACCCAGCAGCAGCCCCGCGCGCTGCGCGTGCAATGCCGCCAGCCGGCTCACCAGCAAACCGCCCGAGACGAAGATGAGCGCACTGGTCACCCCCGTTACCACCCGCAACAGCAATTGCAGCAGCGTGTCCGTGGTCAGCGCCGGCAGGAAGGAGAGCAGGGCGGTGCCGAAGGCGCCCGCGATGAGCACGCGGTGCGCCTGATAGCGGCGCATCAGTACCGGTGTCATCAGCGCGCCCAGCAGATAGCCCAGCGCATTGCCGGTATTCATGCCCCCGGCGATCAGATAGGGCCAGCCCAGGTCGGTACGCATCGGCGCCAGCAGCAGGGCATAGGAAAAGCGCGCCACCCCAAGCGCCACGGCCGTGCCCAGCGACAGGGCCAGGGCGGTGAGGATGGGATGGCGCAGGATGAATGGCGCGGGCGCATGCGCAGCGTGGCGGGTCATGGAAGGACGTCTCCTGGCGGTCTTGTTATGGTGTGGCGCCAGTGTAGCCGATGCAGGCCAGTGCGGTGCCAGGCCCTTGGGCCTGTTCACATTAAATCTGCGAGATGCGTTGCCCCCAGAAGGCGTGGTGGCAAGGCGCGCGTC
>NZ_JABFMQ010000032.1:0-38365 GCF_013359625.1 Herbaspirillum sp. C9C3 | reverse complement strand
CGTGACGGCAAACTGCAGCCGCGATAGCGAGACGACTTCATCGATGGGAACCATGGCTTACTCCGGTTTGGTAATTTTTTCAGATGAATGCTGCATGTCATTCGACGATGCCGAGAAAGAGGCAGGCGCAAGCATGCGTTGCTCCACGCTCTGCACGGGCATCTGCATATGCTTGGCCTCTGGATGGGCGAAGAAGGTCTTGGCCAGCGCCGTGATGAGGGCCACTTTGATCATCAGGAGAATGGTGATTTCCGCGGCTAACGGCAGATTTGTCAGCCTTCTGGAAATGCCCCCCGGATTAAACTTCTGCCAGAAAATTTGCTTCATCATCACCTCTACTTTTTATGTGGGTGTAGAAAAGCCGATCTGAAATGAACGCATGTATGCCCAAAGATCAATGAATGGACTTCATGATCAGGCCAGCAGACACTACCATGCAGACGACCGAAAACGCCAGCTTCAGGTGGGCAGGATGCCAGCGTACCGCAAGCCTTCCTCCGAGCAACATGCCCGCGATCGCTCCGGCAGAAAATGGCAGGCCAATGCCCATGTCGAAGTGACCACTGACCATGCTGGTGCCGACGCTGACCAGTGAAATCAACGCAATGACCGCCAGCGAAGTCGAGACGATGGACTGCATGGCGAGGTCGGTCACGCGCTGCAAGGCCGGTACGATGACGAACCCGCCCCCCACGCCGAGCAGACCCGAGAGCACGCCCGCCACGCCCCCCATGACGGCCAGGCGACTGGCACAACGGGGTGTCCAGACGAAGCGCCCGCTCTTGTCACGCAGGCAGGGACAGTCATCCGATACGGTGGCCGCGGCTGTCTTGCTGCGCCGGGCATCCCGCATGCCCTTGATGGCCACCCACACCATGACCAGGGCAAACAGCAGCGTCAGGTAGCGCGTATCGAGCTGATGTGCCAGCCACGTTCCCAGTGGGGTGAGGACAACGCCGACGGCGGCGATCAGCGCGGCGGCCCGATAACGCACGATGCCGCCCCGCAAACCGATCACCGCGCCGATGGCCGAAGCCATGCCTACGGCCAGCAAGCCGATGGGGCCGGCCTGCGGCACGCTCAGATGCAGGCCGAACACCAGCAGCGGAATGGCCAGGATACCGCCACCGGCGCCGGTGAGGCCCATGATGCAGCCCACCAAGGCACCCAGTAACAGGCTCATGCTCATCTCTGTCTCCTCAACCGACCATTTCGGGTTGCGCCAGCCACTCGTGTCCCTTGAGCATGCCCTCCCAGTACAGCGGCGGCAGAATGCGCTCCTTGAGCAGCCAGGCCAGCCGCGATGGCCGCGTGCCATCCAGCATCCACGCCGGGAAACTGGGCGCCAGCTTGCCACCATAGTTGAATTCGGCCAGAACGATCTTGCCGCGCTCCACGGTCAAGGGACAAGATCCATAACCGTTGTAGCGGGCCTGAACGGATTGACGGCCCAGGTTGTGGAGCACATTGTGGGCGACCACGGGTGCCTGTTTGCGGGCCGCGGCAGCGGTCTTGGCGTTGGGCGAGTTGGCCGCATCGCCGAGTCCGAAGATGTTGGAAAAGCGCTTGTGCTGCAAGGTCGACTGATCAACATCGATCCACCCGGCCGGATCGGCCAGAGGACTGCTGCGGATGAAGTCCGGTGCCGTCTGCGGCGGCACCACGTGGATCATGTCAAAGGGCACTTCCACTTTCTGCGAGCTACCATCGGGGGAGCTGACGGCAAAGGTGGCGATCTTGCGTCCGCCATCGATGGCGGTCAGGGTCTGTCCGAAGTTGAGATCGATGCCATAGGCTTGCACATACTCCATCAGGGCTGGCACGTACTCGGCCACGCCGAAGAGCACGGCACCGGCCGAGCGGAACTGCACATTCGACTTCTCCAGTACACCGGCGTGTCGCCACGCATCACAAGAGAGATACATGGCCTTTTGCGGGGCCCCGGCGCATTTGATGGGCATGGGCGGCTGGGTGAAAACGGCATTCCCCCCTTTGAAGCGCTCCACCAGCTCCCAGGTGTAGGGCGCCAGGTCATAGCGATAATTGGAAGTCACGCCATTGCGACCCAGGGTGTCGGTAAGACCTTCGATGCCGTCCCAGTTCAGTTTCAGGCCGGGGCAGACCACCAGTTGTTCATACTTCACCACGCGACATCCTTCCAGCAGCACCGCATTGCGCTCCGGCTCAAAGCCGGCCACGGCCGACTTGATCCAGCGTACCCCGCGCGGGATGAGTGATCCCATCACCCGGGCCGTCTGCGCGGGCGTGAATACGCCGCCACCCACCAGAGTCCAGCCGGGCTGGTAATAGTGCACATCGGCCGGATCGATGATGGCGATATCCAACCCAGGCTGGCGCGCCAGCAGGCTCGACGCCACCGAGATCCCCGCCGCACCGCCACCAACGATGACCACCTTGTGCGTCGAGTCGGCCACATCGAATGGCGTGGCATTGCTCTGGTTGATTCTGCGCACCAGCGCGCTCAGGTCGTAACCTGCTTGCTCGGCGCGGCTCAATATTTCTCCCGTGGACATGCGGCCGGCACGTGAAAGCCCCCACAGCGTGGTACTGCGCATGCCGCTGCGGCAATAAGCCAGCACGGGCTTGGGCAGTTCCTCGAGAAGACGGTCGAATTCGTCAGCCTGGGTATCGGCCACCTGACCCGGGATCACCGGCAGATAGCGAGCCTCGATGCCGGCAGCCTGTGCTTGTTGCTCGACCTCTCTGAAACTGGGCTGGTCGCCGGCTTCCCCGTCCGGACGATTGCAGATGATGGATTTGAAGCCGGCCGCAGCGATCTCTGCCATATCGGCAGGCATGACCTGGGCCGAGACGGACAGGTTGGCCGTCAGTTGCTTGATGTTCATGGAATGTCTCCTCGATGGATGTATCCCTGGCGGCGACGCCCCGGCGTCGACCAGCAAGGGGAGGGGATCAGCGATCCCGGTTAGCGCAACTGCTGATGCCCAGTAGCGGATATAGCGGACAGAAGCGCAGCAGGCCGGTCCCTATCGGGATCAGGCCCAGCCAGCCCCACCATCCCACGGTGCCGGTAGCCGCAAGGATGACCAGCACGAGGCCGACGATGATTCTCAAGATGCGGTCGATACCGCCTACATTGCATTTCATGATGACTCCTCAGGGTTGGGGATCAGACTGCGTCCAGCGGGATCTTCAGATAGCGCACGCCATTGGCCTCGGCCGGTGGCAATTGGCCGGCACGCATGTTGACTTGCACCGACGGCAGCAGCAGCACCGGCATGGCCAGAGTGGCGTCACGGGCGCTGCGCATGGCCACGAATTCCTCTTCGCTGATGCCATCGCGGACGTGAATGTTGTTGCTGCGCTCTTCGGCCACGGTGGTGACGAATTGAAGCTGCCGGCCGTTGGGCTGGTAGTCGTGGCACAGATAGATACGGGTATGCGGCGGCAGGCTCAGGACCTTGTTGATGGAATGGAAGAGCGTGCGGGCATTCCCGCCGGGGAAATCGCAGCGCGCGGTCCCGTAGTCGGGCATGAACAGGGTATCGCCGACGAAGGCGGCGATCTGGTCGCCTTCCTCCACGACATAGGTGATACAGGCCGGAGTGTGGCCGGGCGTGTGCATGACACGCGCCTGCAAGGTCCCGATCTGGAAATGCTCGCCGTCGGCGAAGAGGTGATCGAACTGGCTGCCATCGTGCGCAAATTCACTGCCGGCATTGAAAAGCGCCCCGAATACGTCTTGCACCTGGCGGATATGTTCACCGATGGCGATACGTCCGCCCAGCTTGCGCTTGAGATAGGGCGCTGCCGACAGATGATCGGCATGGGCATGGGTTTCCAGGATCCATTGCACCGAGGCATCGAGTTCCTGCACGCGCCGGATCAGGTGATCGGCGCTGCCGGTGGAAGTGCGTCCGGATTTGGGATCGTAGTCCAGCACGCTGTCGAGCAGAGCGCATTGCCGGGTCGCGCGATCCAGTACGAGATAGCTCACGGTACTGGTGGCCGGGTCGAAATGGCCTTCAATATGCAGGTTGTCCATGTTGTCCTCCTCTGATTGTCAGATATTTTCTTCATATCAAAATCTGTGCCAATGCGATGACTTCATTCAAGTTATTGATTTATTTGAATAAATTTCTCTTCGGGCGCAATGAGTGCTTCCCCCGGCTGCCAGTGACACTGCCAACTGGCAGTGGCATACTGCCAATTGGCAGTACCGTAGGCAGTCTGAATGGCAGTGGCGTGACAGGGTGGATGGGTCATGAGAGGGCTATGCGCCTGGATTTTTATGGAAGAAAGCGAGAGCGTCGTGTCGTCATTACCGGATGTATTGCAACCGTTCGAGGTACAGGCCCTGATTTCCTATCTGGACCACGAGCCGACGCCGATGATCGTGATGAACACCGATTACGAGATTCTGGCGGCCAATACGGCCTACCGGCGCCAGTTCGCCACGGCGGGCAGGGCGCCGATCGGTCAGAAGTGCTATGCCATGTCTCATCATTACCAGGTGCCTTGCGACCAGGCTGGAGAGCACTGTCCTTTGCAGAGTGCTCTGGTGACCAAGGGACCGGATCGGGTGCTGCACATCCATCACACTCCGCGCGGGCCGGAGCATGTGGATGTGGAGTTGCGGCCGATCATTGATCAGCAGCATCGCGTGGTGGGTTTCGTCGAGCGCTTGCAGACTGTGCGCCATGCCTCGGTGCAGGCCAGTCGGCAGGGGCTGGTTGGCAAGTCACCGGCCTTCAATCGTGCGCTGGGCGAGTTGCAGCGCGTGGCCATGTCGGACCTGCCGGTCCTGCTGCTGGGGGAGTCTGGCAGCGGCAAGGAACTGTTTGCACGCGCGGTACACGAGGCCAGTCCGCGGGCGCGCGGCCCTTTCGTGGTCGTGGATTGCTCGGGATTGACCGAGAGCCTGTTCGAAAGTGAACTGTTTGGCTACGAAAAGGGGGCCTTCACCGGGGCCCACGTTCGCAAGGCAGGGCTGGTGGAAACGGCCAAGGGTGGCACCTTGTTCCTGGACGAGATCGGCGACGTGCCATTGGGAATGCAGGTCAAGCTGCTGCGGCTGATCGAATCGGCCACCTTTCGGCGTGTCGGTGCGGTCGATACGCAGCAGGCCGAATTCCGCCTGGTGGCGGCCACGCACAAGCCCTTGCAGCAAATGGTCGCCAAGGGCGAGTTCCGCCAGGATCTGTATTACCGTATCAGTGCCTTTCCCATCCATTTGCCGCCGTTACGGGAACGGCGCGACGACATACCCTTGCTGGTCGAATCATTGCTTCAGCGCGGCGCCGGGGTCGGAAGCAAACCGCTGCAAACCTCGCCAGAGGCCATGGCGCAATTGATGCACCACGACTGGCCGGGCAATATCCGCGAACTTCGCAACGTGATCGAGCGTGCGAGGCTGTTTGCCGATGACGGGGTGATCAAGAGTGAGCATCTGGCGTTGGAGCTTTTCCAGTCGACACGTTCGCCCGGGATCGACAAGCCTGTGTCCGAAGTAGCTGATTTGATGGAGATGGCGCGCCAGTTCAAGGGGAGTCGCAAGGAACTGGCGGCCAGCCTGGGGATGAGTGAACGTACGCTGTACAGGCGGATGAAGTCGACCGGGTCTGATCGCGGTTAGGGCCTGTTTGCTCATGCAGCGCTGAACGATCAATGCTGAGCCACGCGATCACGCGTATGCGGGTAATGCGTATTTCGCTTCTCTGCGACAATATGTCGCAGGCGCAGCGCTCTGGTCGTGGCAAACTTGTGGCCCGCGAAGATGTACGCGCTGACCCGGGCTCAGTCACTTTTCATGGCTCAAGTCGTCAGCCCGGCTCGGGGTTCGTGCACTTCCTCAACTGATGCCCTAGTGGAATTGACGATCATGAAAAATATCAAACGCCTCCTGTCATTGGTAGTTCTGTCCAGCCTGTTCCTGGCGCCATCCGTCTGGGCGCATGCCCACCTGAAGACGGCCATCCCCTCAGACAAGGCGGTAGTGGCATCACCAGCAGAGCTGACCCTCAACTTCTCCGAAGGCTTGAATCTGAAGTTTAGCGGCCTCAAGCTCTCCGGTCCGGACCAGAAGGAAGTCCACCTGGGCCAAGTCACGCTCATGGACGAAGGAAAGTCTCTCATGGTCGGGATTCCAGCACGGCTGACGCCGGGCACCTACACCGTGCAATGGCATGCCTTGTCCGTGGATGGACACAAGACCGAGGGTGCGTACAGCTTCTCCGTGACACCTTGATTTCATCAACGCTTTTGTTGGGCCTGTGCCGCCTGTCAGTCGATGGTGCGGCACTGTTCCTGTGGGGGGCGAGCCTGACGCTGCTGGTGCTGGTGGCCGAGCCGCTCAGGAGCCATCTGTGGCAACGCCTGGCCGGATGGCGACGCTTTTTGTATGGACTCCTGTTCATCGCGGTCCTTTCAAGTTTGCCGCTGCAAGCCAGTATTCTGGGGGATGGCTGGGCTGATGCCTGGCGCTTCGACATGCTCGCTGCGGTCGCCAATGGCACCTCGATCGGTACGGCATGGTGGTTCCAGTTAGTGGCCGTTTCCCTGCTGTTGCTCAGCGTGACGCAATCGGATCGCATGCGCTTGCTGGCATGTCTCGGGGGCAGCGGTATCGTACTCGCGAGTCTGGCGCTGACCGGACATGCCGTCATGAATGAAGGAAGGGAGGGACTGCTGCATCAGGCCAATGACCTACTCCATGTTTGGAGCGTAGGGGCATGGATGGGGGCCCTGCCGATCGTCTTGCTGATCCTTTCAGGGCGATATCGCTGCGCGTATCCTGAGCTGGTCAGCGTGATTCTGCGGCGCTTTTCAAATGTCGGTCATGCAGTGGTTGCGTTGGTTTTGCTGACAGGCTTGGTCAATACGATCCTGATTCTTGGAAGGCTGCCGTTGGACTTCCATTTTCGCTATCAAGCGTTGCTGACCATCAAGATCATGGTGGCGGGCTTCATGGTGGCGATTGCGGTATTCAACAGGTATGTACTGGTGCCGGCGATGCGTCAACAGCGCAATGCGCTGCATCGGATACGCCTTCTGACCATGGCGGAAATCTTGCTGTCCTGTTTTGCGCTGGTGTTGCTGGCTTGGCTGGGAATGTTGCAACCGAATTGAAAACGCTGCCATGTGGGCGGTTCCAGACGAACTACGGATCGACCTGTGCGCTGCGCTGATCCGCCGCTGCCGCGGCGGGCGTCGGTACCGTCGGCGCGGCATCCCGATCCATCGCGCCTTGCCAGATTCTCCCGCGTTGCGCCACTACGGAGCGCACAACGTCAATTTCCTGACTGCGGCAAATTGACGCAGCCAGATCGAGGCAGTGTCATCAGCTAGAAAAGCAGGCTTATCATAAGCGGCCCTCAACGTGACTTTGTCTGCTGTTTCCGGACCTCCGAACATGAGTTTGAGTAAACGCCTTCATCGACTGATCGCATGGCTTGCGCTATGCGTGATGCTCTTTGTCGCTGCCGCTCCAAGCATTTCGCGGGCGCTGGCCTCCAATAGCCAGATCAGCTGGATGGAGGTTTGCAGTGCCACCGGCATCAAGCGCACGACTGCACCGGCAAACAATAATGCGGGGCAGGAACAAATGCCCGTTGACAAAGCACACTGCGGTTATTGCGTCCTGCAGCAGCACACTCCGGCTCTGGCATCTGCTGCACCCGGTATCGCTCTGCTGGTCGCGGTGCTGGCGTACCCTCTCTTCTACATGCCTGACGTCACCGTGGTCCGAACGTTGGTGCCCACGGCACATCGCAGTCGCGCCCCTCCCAGCTTCATTTAATCACCTTGATTACATGGCTTGTACGAGTCTTCCTCGCGGACTTGTGAAGACCTTTGCGTGTGTGCTCGTTATGAGCAGAAATATCGACCGAAATAGCACATGAACAAGCTGAAGTCGTCTCACGCAGAGTTTGGCGCCTTGATGCGAGCTATTCCGACGCCGAATTCAAACTGGCGGTCAATTGCATTGATCAGCAAAGCCAAATGAATTTGGTCAGATCGAATTGCTCCAACGGAGAAGAAAACATGTTTAATGCAGTCGCAGTTGCAGTCCAGTCGCTGGCCGCCGGCGAGCATCTCACCATCCCCAAGCATCGCGGCTTGCGTTTGCGTGCCAACGAAAGCATGTACAACTGGATCTATCGCTACAAGAATCCGGATGATGGCAGGATCCGTCAGGTCAAGCTGGGCGAGTGGCCTAACATGTCATTGACCTCGGCCGTTCGCCATTGGAGGCAGCTCAAGAGTCTGCGTGATCAGGGCGTCGATCCCTCAACAGTACATCGGCAAACGGAACACCCACGACGGGCTTCCATCGCCATGCCCAATGAATCCGCTGCGCAACTGTCGGTGCAGCAAATTGGCTTGCGTTATTACGAGGGGCACGTCAAGCATCATTGGGGCGAGAGAGGGGCCAGGGAAGTATGGCGCATTTTCGCGCGCACGCTCGGTGAATTCGGTAGCCTACCCGCACAGGAGGTCGATGCAGACCTGGCTGCTGACTTTCTTCGCGGGTTCCTGGACCGGCCCACCCAAGGCACCATCACGCGACGCGAACTGGGTGCGGCATGGGACTACGCCATTACCCATGGATTGCTTCCTGCGGAGAACGTCAATGTCTGGCGCGGTATCCTGCGTGGGGAGTTCAAGAGCAAGGGCGTTCGTGTCAAGGGCGTGCATCGTGGCGCCGAGAAACGTCTGCTGTCGGTCGATGAGCTCGCCATCCTGTTGCCGTGGTTCCATCATTTCACCAGCGCCAACGAAGACATCCTGACGCTGTTTGCGTGGACATGTGCTCCTGGAAAGGAAATTTGCGCCATGCACGCCAGCGAGATCAGCCAGGAGGAGGACGGCTGGTGGTGGATCATCCCGGAGGCAAAGTTGCGTCCCCAACGACGTGGTGCCGCGAGCGATTTTCGTATCCCCCTGGTGGGACGGGCTCTGGAGATCGTGCAGCGTCGGCTGCTGGCCAGCACGAATGGTTACCTGTTCAAAGGACGCAAGGGCGGACGCTTCGATCCCAAGAACGTCGGCGTGGCGGTCTGGAATGCGCGAGAGGACTGTGACTCACGTCCTGAATATCAGCGACCACGCCTGCCAATTTCGGACTGGACGCCCAACGATCTCCGACGGGCAGCCGTGGAGTTGCTCAAAGCACTGGAATGTCCACCGGAAATCCTGGCTGCAATCCAGGGACAGCGCGGCAATCGTCTCCGCTTGTCTGCAGACAGGCATGCTCACGATGCCCTGAAGCGGCTCTGGATGACACGGCTGGCGCAAGTCTTGGAGCAACTCATGCAGGGCAGGGCGCCGGCGCAGTGGGATACAGAAAAGCTGGCTGCCTGAGACAGAATTGCAAAAGGGGCCGAACCCGACGCTTTGATTACACGCAACACTCGATGAAAGCGGAAGGGCAGTTCGAGCCCTCCCGCTTTGCCAATACCCGCAGCTTCCCCGTTACACCGGAACAAGGCACGATGCTGCGGCGACCAGCTCTGCTTCGAGTTACGTCTGTAATAACCTTGACCTCCATGACAACACCACCTGCCGTGCTCAGATATTGACTTTGAGCGTCAGGTAAAACGATCTCGGCTGTGTCGGAATGACGACCGGAAAGCCAAAATACTGATAGGACTCGTAGCTTCGTCGTCCCGTCAGGTTGTATCCGGAAAGCTGAAGGGTGTACCGACCAAAATCATAGGCTGCCTGGGCATCCACAGTCGCCATGCCTGGCACGGAGACGGTATTGGGCAAGGTCAGCTGACGGCGACCGAGTGCCGTGATACCGGCGCCGAACGACAATCCCTCAGCGGCGCCATCCAGTACGCGATAGCGGAAGGCCAGGCGTCCGCTATGCCTTGGCACGCGGGCCAGTGTGTCCCCAACCGGGATCGTGTTGTCTTGCGTGACCACCGCTTGGGTATAGGCGTAGTTCGCCAGCAAGGACAACGCTCGCACCGGTTCCCAGGTCATGTCGGCCTCGAATCCGCGTGCGCGTTGCTGCCCCGTCTGAATCGACACGAGGGGATTTCCGGGGTCGGCTGTAGCGACGTTGTCGCGCGTTTGTTCGAACACGGCCAGCGTTCCCGACAGCTTGCGCGCTTTATCGTCAAGCTTGATACCAAGCTCGATGTTCCTGGATGTCTCTGGCTTGGGTATCGTTGATCCGATGAAACCGAATGGTGCGCGGAAGGCAGTCGCATAACCCGCATACAGTGCCAGTCCTTGCAGAAGGTCGTAATTGACGCCTACCCGCGGCGAAACATGGTGGTAAGTCTTGTCGGTCCCCTGTTCGGCCTCCTGGAACTCAAGCTGGGTCAGCCGCAGTGCACCCGTGAAGTGCCAGCGACCATAGTGAGCCTGGTCCTGTACGTAAGTTGCGAGTGTGCGGTAGCGATCCGTCTGCGTGGAGTTGATGGGGGTCTTGTCGCCAAAGGCGAGGTTATATTGAGGGTCGGAAAGATCAATCGAGCCGACGCTAGTCCCATCAAAGCCCATCCCCGAATAAAACTTCGTCAGGTCGTATGCAACCCCAGCGACCCATTCGTGACGGCCGCCGAGCATCTTCAATGGCGCGATCAAATGCGCGTCGAGAGCGGTTTCGCGCGTTCTGGTGCTCATGGTGAGCGGGAAGATCGGATAGGCGGTCGGTGTAGAAGCATTGGGCGCTGCCAGTGCCGGATAGATGAAGCTTCCGTATTGGCCAACGTTACTGGTGTAGAACTGTGCGGACGCCTCCAGGCGAACACCGTCATCAAACTTGTGGCGCACCTCGATCTTTCCGAGACGATTGTTGATATCCGTCATGGGCTGGCCATTGGGCGCACCTGGAAAGGCATTGCGATAAAGCTGTCCCGCCAGCGCCTGTTGAGCCGGCAGCCCTGAGTACTCAAGCTGCTGGGTACGGTTGTACTGGCCAGAAAAAAGAATCTCGGTCTGCGCGTCGGGCTTGAACAGGATGCTGGGCTGGAAAAATACGCGTTTCCCGTGGACATTGTCGATCCAGCTTGTATTGTCCTGGTATTCCCCTGCGAGACGTATTGCCAGCTTGTCGCTCAGTGTTACGTTGTAGTCGCCATAGGGGTTGGTGGTTGAGTAGCTGCCGGCTCGTACACCAAGAAAGCCGCCATTGCTGCCAATCTCGGGACGCGTCGACTCGATGTTGATGAGTCCGCCCAAGGGAGAGCCCAGGCCACCACCATACAGGGTCGAACTTGGTCCCTTCAGCACTTCGATGCGTTCGACGCCGACCAAGCCTGCTGGATTGAATGCTTGTTGATTTCCGCCGAAGATGGACAGGCCATCCAGATAGGTCTCAGCAGGAAACCCTCGAATGATGGGAGCGATCAGCAATGCTTCCTCCGGCTTGGTCGGCACCACCCCGGAAACGTTGACGAGTGCATCGGAGAGGCTGCGGACGTCCTGGTCATCAAGGAGGGATCGCTTCAATACAGAGACAGACTGCGGTGTCTGCAGCAACGGTGTATCCGTGCGCGTCGCCGAGCTGGACCGTGAAGCAGCGTAGCCCGGACTCTCCTCTGTAACGACAACCTCAGGAAGCTCCGAAGACACAGGCTGCTTGTCTGAAATGCTTTCAGCAGCAACCGCATTGGTGATGGGTGTCGAGGTGGCGTTGCTGGATTGCGCCATGACGACTGTTGCAAATGGATAGATCAATGCGATGGCGGCTGCCAGGGAAGTCTTTTTCATCGTTTAAAGTAATTTTCTGGCAACCGTAAAGCAAACCGATTTTTCAATTCTCTGGCTGTTGGACAGGAACTCGGAGAAGGTCGGATAACGGCTCATCAGCCTTACCGCCGGAGCGACATGCCAGGCTCGCGTATGTTCTACCGCGGGGACGGCGCCACGCTCAAGGGCAATTCATTGACTTGGTACGCCGCTGCACGAGCGCCAGTCACGAACAACGCATGCAGGTCGAAACCGAACTTGTTCAGGCGTGCCAGCGTGCTCTTGTTGCCTCGAACCAGCGCGTTATAGCCAAAGGTGGCGGGAATGGCTACCGCCAGTCCCAGCGCAGTCATGATCAGCGCCTCTCCAACGGGGCCGGCAACCTTGTCGATGCTTGACTGGCCGGTGGTGCCGATGGAGACCAGTGCGTGATAGATACCCCAGACTGTTCCGAACAGACCGACGAACGGCGCTGTGGACCCTACGGATGCCAGAACGGCCATACCTGCTTGCAGACGCGCAGCAGCTTCATCGATGGACTGTCGCAAGCCCAGGGTGACCCAGTCGCTGACAGCGAGCTGTTCATGCAAATATCCACGATGCTGTTGATGATGAAACAGCGCAGTCCTGCCCGCACGGGCGAGCGCGGCAAATGGATTGTCATGCCCTAAAGTAGCCAGGGCGCCCTCCAGGTCGGCGACTGTCCAAAAATCACGACGGGCGGCCTCCGCAGATTTACGCATGCGTAGCAGGTCAAGTGCCTTGGTCAGCATGACATGCCAGGAGGCGATGGACATGCTTATCAGCAGGACGGCGACTGCGCGCGTGACGATGTCACCCTGCGCCCACAAACTCTGAAGGCCGTAAGGACTGACTTCCATGATGTTTTAAGCCTTCATGGGGCGAGGCACGTTGACTCGCCCTGGATGGGAGAAGGCTCGAATTATGCGCGCAGGACCCGATGTGATGCGTGCGACAAATTGTCACATTCTCTCTACAGGTGCTGTACCGTAGTGCACAGATTGATCACGGTAACTCGCCAGCTTGCTCACATCATTCGTGCAGACGTCCCAAGAACTGCCGCGAACGCTCGCTACCCTGAGCACCGAAGAAGAGAGCAGGGGTGGTGTCTTCCAGCACGTGCCCGCCTTCCATGAAGACGATGCGGTCAGCCACTTCCCGGGCGAAGCGGGTTTCGTGCGTAACGACCAGCATCGTCATGCCTTCGCCTGCCAGTTCGCGCATCACGTTCAAGACGTCATCTCTCAGTTCCGGATCCAGTGCCGAGGTTGGCTCATCGAAGAGGATCACTTCCGGATCCATGGCCAGTGCACGGGCAATGGCTACACGCTGTTTCTGTCCACCGGAGAGCTTGCCCGGATACGCATCAGCCTTCTCCGCCAGCCCGACCTTGCCCAGCAGCGCAAGACCACGCTCACGGGCCTCTCCCTTGGCAACGCCCTTGACCGAGATCAGTCCTTCAATCACGTTCTGCAACGCCGTCATGTGCGGGAACAGGTTGAAGGACTGGAACACCATGGCTGTCTGCTGCCGGATCTGCAGCGTCTTTTGTCGCAGTTCACGCGCCGGCAATGTCGCAGGATCGCTCAGCCTCACCCCACAGATCTCGATACTGCCGCGGTCCGGCAGTTCCAGCAGATTCAGTGAGCGGATGAACGTGGTCTTGCCCGAGCCGGACGGGCCCATGATGACCAGCACTTCACCGCGTGCGACTTCGAGATTGATGTCGCGCAGCACCTGATTGGCACCGTATGCCTTGGCCAGTCCACTGACGCGGACGGTGCATTGGGAAGACTGATTCATTGATAGCGCCTCGACAGTATCTCTTCCAGCCAGGTTTGCAGGAGAGTGAGCAGTTGGTTGATGATCCAGTAGATGGTCCCGACGATGATGAACATGTCCATGTAGCGGAAGGTGGTCGCCCCCAGCTGATCGGCTACGCGTGTCAGTTCCACCACCGTTACGGTGGAGGCCAGCGAGGTGTCCTTCATCAGCGCGATCAGGCGGCTGCCCACGGGGGGAATGGCTATGCGCAGGCCTTGCGGCAGTATCACGCGCCACAGCGTCTTCCAGTAGCCCATGCCCATGGCCCACGCGGCTTCCCATTGACCACGATCTACCGCATTGATGCCGGAGCGGAAGTTCTCGCTCAGGTAGGCCGCCGAGAAAAGCGTCAGTGCCAGCAGCGCGGCGGGAATGGGATCGATGGTGATGCCATAGTTGGGAAGACCGAAATAGATCAGCAGAATCTGGATCAGCAGCGGTGTGCCGCGAAACACCGACACGTAGGCGAACGCAAGCCAGCGCAGTGGCCGCGCATCGGAGATCCGTGCCAGCGCAATGAGCATGCCCAGCGCCGAGCCCAGCACGAACGAGCCTAGTCCCAGCCCGATGGTCACCACCACCGCTTTCTCCAGCAGCGGTAGTGCCCTGACAAACAGATCAATCATGGTTCTCCTCCCGGTTGCCGTGCCTGCATTTGGGCACCGCTTCTGTGGTCATTGACGCGTGCATCATGCCTGCGCTGCAGCGTTTGCATACTGTGCCAGTGCCTGATCCAGATCGGCGATCAGCAGGGTCGGATCTTCCAGACCGATGGACAGGCGCACCACCGGCTGGTCGGTCGCCGGGAAAGCGCGATTGGCCTGCAAGGCGGCCGGATAATACGCCGCCAGGCTGTGCACGCCGCCCCAGCTGGCCCCGATGACGAAGTGCTGCAGGGCGTCGAAGAAACCGTGGAAGGCACTTTCCGGTGCAGGCTTCAGGATCATCGAAAACAGGCAGCCATGGGTCTTGTAGTCCCGCTTCCAGAGCGCATGACCAGGGTCGGACTCTAGCGGCGGATACATCAGCCGTTCCACCATTGGATGGCGGGTCAGATGGTGCGCCACCTGCAGCGTCGATGCACCCTGTGCCTGCACCCGCAACTGCAATGTCTCCAACCCACGCAGGACCAGGAAGCAGTCCTCGGGACTGACCTGCTGACCAAGGATGCTCTGGGTCTCACGCAGGATGTCGTAGTGACCGTGGTCATTCATGCTGATGCAGCCCATGAGCACGTCAGAGTGGCCGCCCAGGAACTTGGTGGCGGCCTGGATACTGAAGTCCACACCGTGGTCCAGACATTTCAGCCCCAGGGGGCTGGCCCAGGTGTTGTCCAGCATGGTCAGCACACCGCGTTGGCGCGCAACGGCAGTGATGGCCGGGATGTCCTGCATCTCCATCGTGACCGTGCCTGGCGCTTCCATGCAGATCATGCGCGTGGTCGGCTTGATCAGCTCGGCAATATCGGCGCCGATATCAGGGCGATACAGCTCCACCTCCACCCCCATGTGCGCCAGCCATTTCTCGGCAAAGGTCTTGAGGGCACCATAGCAGGCTGCCGAGACCAGCAGATGGTCCCCGCCGCGCACGAACCCCATCACCGTCGTCATCAGGGCTGCTGCGCCGGAGGGGGCGATGACACAGTGGCGGGCGTTTTCCAGAGCAGCCACGCGCTGCTCCAGCAGGCGTGCCGTAGGGGTGCCTGTGACACCATAGCTGAAGCCATCGGGTTGGCGCTGCTTGCGCTGGACAAAGTCCTCGAAGGTGTCGAACACCACGGTGGAGGCGCGCATCACAGCGGGTGACAGACTGGCGAACGCTTGTTGCGATGAAGTAGGGAGACTCATGCGATTAATTTGTTAATCTAAAAAAGAGAAGCCCAGTATCCGAATTCGCGCTGGCGCCATCAACAGCACATAGGATTAACTCTATAAGTGATACTTATATATGGATATGCGAGACATTCAGGTCTTCCGTGCCGTCATGCGTGCCGGGACCACCAGCAAGGCCGCCGCCTTGCTCAACGTATCCCAGCCGGCGATCAGTCAGTCGATCCGCAAGCTGGAAGCGTCTTCCGAGTTACGACTGTTCGAACGCACACGTGGCCGGCTGGTGCCGACGCAGGAGGCGCTGGCCTTGATCGTGGAGGTCGATCGCTGCTTCGCCGGGTTCGAGATGATCGAGCACCGCATCCGCAGCCTGCGGTCGTTCGGACTGGGGCGTCTGGCCATCGCCTCATTTCCTGCGCTGGGCAACGGTTTCATGCCACGCGCCATTGCGGCTTTCGGGCTGGGCGAGCGGCGTGTACAGATGTCGTTCCAGATCATGAGTTCGCGCGAGGTCTACCAGCAGGTCAGCGCGGGGCAGCTGGATTTTGGGCTGATGGCTGATGAACTGTCGGTCTCCGGACTCGAGCATTCGCAATTCACCAGCGTGCCCGGCGTGATCGTCATGAACGAGCGACACCCATTGGCAGGCAAGCCTTTGATTACGGCTGACGACCTGCTCGAACATCCATTCATCGCCCTCAATCCCGAAGACGCCAGCCGTCGCCGCCTGGAGCAGGAGTTGATTCTGCAGGGAAAAGTGTTGCGGCCCATCCTGGAGACGCCGTATTCCAACTCGGTGTGCGAATTCGCCATGCGCGGTGTGGGCATGGGTATGGCACATCCTATCCTGGCGCTGGATTACGTCACGCGGGGTCTGCGCTTGAAACCGATGGAAGTGACGGCCAACTTCACGGCGCTGCTGGTGTTCCGGCCTGGAGTGCCGATGTCGGAGAATGCCAAGGAGCTGTTGCGGGTGATGCGCATACAGATGGAGTCGGACATGAGTTCGCTGCGCCAGGTGCTGTACCAGAAACCCGGCGCCTTCTGAGGCGTGCGTGAGTTTTCACGGCCATGCACCGGGTTGTGCGCTGCGCACGTGTCTGGTGCAACGCGATGTAGGTAGGGAGAGAGGGGCGCCTCAATGAAGGCAGAACGGGGAAGGGCGACAGACCCTGGCCTTCGTTTTTCTGTGCCGGATTGGTGCAAGATATCTAATGGCTTCATCACTTTTAGCACCAAGACTATAAGTTCAGCTTATCAGTCAAGAAACATGCAGGGATTGCTGATCCCCCTGGTCTACCCACAGAATGGGCTTCCGATTTCATTGATGATCAAGAGGGGATAGCACCATGAAGTTACGTCATTTGATTCCGACCGGCCTGACGGCCATGCTGCTCAGTACCGTAGCGGCTGCCGTGGGAGCCCAGAACATATCGGCCGACATTCTCGCCAGTGCACGCGCATCGGGTGTGATCCGTATTGCCAACACGCAAAGCAGCCCGCCTTGGAGTTTGATCGATGATAAGTTGCAACCGGCCGGCTATGACGTCGAGGTCGCCAAGGAAGTGGCAAGGCGCATCGGTGTGGCCAAGGTAGTGTTCGTGGCCGACAGTTTCAAGAATTTCGTCGAAGGTTTGAAATCCGGCAAGTACGACATGGTGATGAATGACCTGACGCCCACGCCGGAACGGGAGAAGCAGGTGGATTTCGCCGCGCCGTATGGGGTGGAGGATTTCCGCATCTTCGTACTGGCCAGCAATACCAGCATCAGGGACCAGCCCGATCTCAAGGGCAAGAAGGTCGGCGTGACCACCGGCACCACCAACGAAAGCTGGGCGCGCGCCAACCTGAAGGCATCGGATATCCGCGCGTATGACAATGGTGGTTTCGTCTTCAACGATCTGGGCAATGGGCGCATCGACGCGGTCATCAGTTCACATTTCGGCGGCATGAAATACGCCAACGTGAACAAGTTACCGATCAAGGAAGTTGGACCGGTGCTGATCTACCAGTTGTCGGCACCGGCCATCGCCAAGGGTCAGCAGCCGTTGAAGGAGGCGCTCAGCAGGGCCATCGGGGACATGACACGCGATGGCACCATCGATCGACTGGCGCGCCGCTGGGTGGGCGCCGAATTCGATATGGTGGGTGATATCCAGAAGGCGATGCAGCAGCCTTGATAACATTCTGCTGAATTTCCAATTGCCGGGGCGCTGTCAATACGGATGTGCGACGATGGAAGAGGTCGGCCAGCCTTGCTTGACACGTCCCGCTGCAGTCCTCAGGTAAAACTTATGTACGCAAAAGAAATGAACTGGCAGCGGGTGGAGCGTAAAACCGCTTTTCGGTTCGTGAATTATTTTACATAATACAAATTATGCGAATTAACGACAACACGCCCGGCACACCCATGCAGACGTTGAACGCTCGGAAGTAAATTTCACGGTTCTTAGGAAGTAATGAGCCCGGGTTAAGCTAAAGGCCTAGTTTCCGCACTTAAGCCGCGTTCATTACTTCCCGAGGATTTAGGATATTTCTTAAACCGCGACTATTGCTTCCACATTTCTGCCGGCTATATCACTGCCCAAAACTGTCGCTTTTACGAAATTGCGGCAATTTTGATAGCGACTGCCAACGCGGACAGTGTTGAGTTGCATCGAAAACTGACCCACTTTCCCCGGAAATTTGCATCCTACACAGCGAGCGGGAGAACGGAGTGATAGACGTGGCCCTACTTGGAATTATTCGACGCTGGTACATCAGAGACCGCATCTCAATTCGGGAAATCGCCCGCAGGCTGGACATCTCTCGAAACACGGTTCGTCGCTATATCCGATCCGGAGCGATCGAGCCTTCCTACCCCTCAAGGCAATCATCCAGTGCCCTAGATGAATTCGCGCCTCGACTTTCAGCCTGGCTCAGCGCTGAGGCTGTCAAATTTCGCAAACAGAGGCGCCCCCTGAAACAGATGTTCCTGGACTTAAGGGAGCTGGGATATGAAGGGTCTTTTGACCGCGTGGCAGCCTTCGGGAGGCAATGGAAGGTGGGTCAAATGGAGAGGGTCAATTCTGCGAGCAAATCAACACAGTGCAGATAAGAACACTAATTTAGGCAGATATAATTCCGCTGAATTAGCAAACCTCACGCGTTCGTCTCTATAAAACATTAACTATTACGGCGTATTGCCATTGCTAGGAGCGGCTGGTGGATTCTGAAATCGACTTTCACAATGCATTCCGAACTGGCCAGAGAAACCAGGAAGTAAAAGAACTGATCCAAAACTGGTGCCGCCATGCCCGAGTTGAAAAGCCATTTGGCGGAACGGGAATAATTGAACTGCAGACTGGTTTTCCAATTGGCCACCTCACAATGGTGTGCGACCATGCCAAGCAGCTAGGAAATGCAAGATGGTTTCTCGAAGAAGCTGCCCTCATCTTTTATGATCAGAATTGCGCGGGCTGCCAAAAGAGAAGCCCCCTACGCCTTCCAAACTTGTCGAAATTAGTCGCGCAGAGGGATGAAGCAGCGAAGAAGGAGAAAGAAAAACAAGTTGAAGAAGAGCGTCTTGAGCAAGAAAAGTTCGATCGTCGAATTGCTGTTAGAGCCGACCTACGATCTCGCTCGTCGGTCGTCGTAGGAAGCTTCCTTGATGACATCGATCTATTCGATCAAAACAGAGATCCGCAGGCGGAAGAAAAGCTCATTACGAGTGTGCGTTTAGCTCCCGAGCTACTGACCAACGATATCCGAGATTATTTCTATAGCCTCTTGGAGGCTGGGGAATATTGGTGCGAAAAGTTGGCGTTAACTATATTGGGCATGCGTAGCGATGTTGACGATCGACTTGTAAAGCATGCCGCGTCATCTCTTCAAAGTGGTCGCTGCAAATCCTTAGCGGCACAAATACTATTGGATCGGATAGATCAAATTGGCAAGATCGATATAGGATCTTGTGCAAGAGCATTGTCATTGCTCGCTATGCCACCTCGGACGCCTTTAGATTTCGAAGAAAATCGTGAAGAAGGCGATGCCGAGCCTCTTTGCCGAATTTACGAAGCGTATAAGGAGGCTATCACTAAAGGGATCGATAACTTAATCTGTACTGATTCTGCGTCCAGCATCGGGAGCGGCGCACGTGCAGTAACTGCATTAACACCCAAGTTTCCCGAAATAGCATCGCGACTTCGAAGATCGCTTGCTGTTAAGCTGGTCAGAGCAGAACACATCTCAGATCTGGTCAATGATCATGTATTCAGAGATGTCGTCGATGCCTTGTCCAAGGCACTTCTGAGCGGCTTCTTTGCCGATCCGACTCTGGCCGACATAGATTTGATGCGGCATTTTGAAGGAGCGTCTCTAGCCGGCGAGGAACGCATTATCGCGATTTACGAGCGAATTCTTCGAAAAGGATCAAACCGCTATCCTGAGCCGGAAATGATATCGGACTATGAACCTTATAGGATCGCGCTTACTCGTTTAATCAATGTCGCCGCCTCCAGTACAAACGATAAAGTCATCACGAAAATAGTAGAGGCGCTTCAGCGCTCTCCGGAGGGGCTTATTCCTCTTGCTCATGAGAAGATGGATATGCTTCTTGGTGCTGCAGCTCTGTCAGATACCAAAGTGGAAGCAGCTGAAGAAAATGCAAAAATCATCACACACAAAGATTTTTACGACGAACTAGACGAGCAGCATCGTCGACGTCGGTTGCGAGATTTACGATCAGGTTTTTCTCGCTGGGCGATTTGTGGCGCTGGCATGAATGAAGTCGGTCTGACACAACTTTCTCGTTTCCTCGAAAAATCCGAAAATTTCAGCGACGGTTACATGGCTTCGCTTATCGAAGAACTATCTGTGTTAGCGCAACGCGGAGAATCTTTGCAAGTTATTTTGCCCTTTATCTATCGTGCAATGGTCGGGAAATCCGTCCTAGTACGGGCTGCAGCTGCGCGTGCCTTGGGTGAGATGGGAAGTCGCAGATCGGCAGAGCTTCCGTCGCTTGTTTTCGAAGCATTTCATCTCATGCTCCGTGACCCCTACTTACTAGTCCATAAAACAGCCGTCGAAACCCTGGATCGGGTAAGGATTCCCGATGAAATGAAACAAGGTTTTTATCGAGATCTTTTGAATTTGGTAGTTTGCTATCGGGAAGACAAGGATCAGCGCTTCTTGTTGAAATGCATAAAACTATATACCAGCGAGCATCATACGAACGAGAACTTCGGTTCTGAAACTGGTGCAACTTTCATCGCGCTACTTGAAAAGATCAATCATGCCCCCCTCCTCTCCAATGACGCCGATTGGCTACTGCGTGATCTTTCCACATCGCCAGGCTACACCGCTCTAATTCTCGGCCTTGTTAAAGAAACCGTAGAAGACTATCAAGTAGAACATCTGTTACGCGCTATTTCGAACATACCGATGGGTGCCACAAGTCAACATCTACCTGCGATAAAACGGGCTGCCTCTGCCGCAGCTGGCGAGGGGAGAACTATTGCTGCCATGCTTGAGGTTCTTACCCGAGATGGCGAATGGAGCGTAGCGCGCGACGTTGCGATTTTGCATGAGAAAGCCGTTCCTGATGGCCAACGCATGCAAATACATCGCTTCATCGCCAAAAAGATTCGCTGTCAAATTGAATTTGAGTATTTCCTCTCTCGAGGCGAGGCCTTCGAAGCAAACCAAGTTGGTAAGGAATGGGCGAAAACTGAAGAGGAGCTCCAACAGTTCTATGCTGAGAGAAATAAACATGCCCCTTTCTAGCACTTCTTTTGAGCGTCACCGGATAGTTGAGATACTTGATGCGATATCTCAAGGCGAAGATAAAAATGAAGAGATGCGCGAATGCGCAATCGCGCTAGACTCCCTTTCCGTTAAGTATTCAAGCGTATCAGCCGCCAATGCCTATAGTGCGTTGGCTGGTCTACTGCGCATATTGGATCCGCTTGTGCAGTGGCGTTCAGCTGTTCTCAATGCAACCGTTGAAGCAGATCGCTTTCTTCGCAGCTCAAAAGAACGATATGCGCTTTGGGAAAAGGAGTTTGGCGGCAAGCCGGGCGTAAGTGGGCTGTTGGAGATTGCCAACCGAATTGCTGACATAACTGCTATAGCGGACATAGCAAGTTTGACTAAGTGCCTCAGTACAGTCCCTCTACCAGTAGGCATTCAACAGAATGAGAGATCACAGTGGGAGGGGAAAATCCCATTCCCTGATTCGTCTGAACGCTTCAGGAACATTAAAGAAGCCCCTGTTGATTTAACAGTGGCATTTCTGAAGTTTCATATTGATGGCCAGTCGGCTAATCAAGTAGACCATCTATCCCCTCAAGAAGTCCATGACCTCGAAATTGAAGTGCGGGTGTCTCGATGGCCCAGCGAACGACAGGAATTGCGCCTCACCCCTTTATCGGTAGAAGCAAAGTCGACCTATGAATTTCCAGTATTCACCTTTGAGAAGCCTCAAGGTGAGGCTCCATATTTGATGAGTGCTCGTGGCCGAGCCATTCTCTGGCTCCCACAGGGTATGAACGCTCGCCCCTTTGAATTTAAATATTCGGCGGAATTCCTTCCGGAGAGTAGCGAGCAACCCGTTGCGATTGTCGGCCATCGAACTTTATTGATCGAAGGCACTGATATCTCGAAATTCCAGATTTGCGGCTATGACTACCTCGACAGGAAGCTCTTCAAAATCCGAGATGTCTTGCGACGGCGCGCTGGAGTGACTCAGCAAGAAACTGCAGATCTATTGCAAGTGCTGGGGCCATTATGCAATTTAGCTGGGCAGGCGGTTCAAGATAACTTGTTCCCGGGGAGTTGGTCTGAAAAGGAGTTTCAAGAGAAGGTATTGGAGCATCTGAGGCGCACTCCGTTCATCGGATCCAAATTGGATGAACATGCATTTGGAGCAGGAGGTATCACGGATTTAACCTGGCACGGCTTACCAATTGAACTCAAAGTTACCGATAAGCTCACCACGCTATCTGACTGCGAGAAGTATTTCGCTCAAGCGGCCAGCTATGCCGTGGCCAAAGAAAAGAAAACAGCGATCGTTTGTGTTTTAGATTACAGCAAGAAAGAAACTGCTCCCGGTACCCTAGATAGATTGCTTGGGGTGAAATACGATTCGGACAGTGGAGTGACCATTTGTGCTCTGATCATCCAGGGTAATCTCAGTCGGCCGAGCGCTTTATCTCGATAAGGTTCTGATTAAGCCAAGTGCGACCCGTCAGAAAACTGGATAACCCGATGACGTCCACGTCCCCTTCCAAGAGCACTGCTTGAAAATAAGGTAAGTCACCTATGATTGATAATCTTTTATTATTTTTGGGAGAGTGAAAGAACCAGACATTCGCCTTGGCCGTGCTGCGCTCTAATGCACGCGCTGGCCGAACTCTGCTCAATGGAGAGGGTAAAGGGAAGTCTCGATCGACTTGGTCGTCAACGGGCATGAACATCCCCGGTAGCACTGGGTATGAGAACTATAGGTCGCCAGGAAGATATTTCAATGGCGAATAGGTCTCAATAGGAAGTCGTGCCCGCCATCAACTTTATGGCGAAATTAAATGGGGTTCGTTAACCCGCTATTTTTAGTTCTTTTATGCCGCGTGGAAATTATTTGCGTGCAAAGAAAGTGAAGTAAAAATAGCAGGTGATATCTTGCATCCCTTAGTGGGCGCTGGCCGGGGTACCGCTATAGTTACTTCAGAGCGTTCGTTGGACGTGCCCCTCATCACCACTCATCACGCAAGCTCAAAGCGCAAACTCCCCCTGCCGCACTTCAGCCCGAGTGCTCCGGCCTACCGAGGACTTCCGGCTCAATTGCCCATTCTCCAACGACAGGAGCACATCGGCCTGGTCGAAGTAGCGGTCGTCATGCGAGATCACCAGCACCGCCTTTCCGCGTGCCTTGAGCTCCGGCAGGATTTCGCGATAGAAAACGTCCTTGAACAACGGATCCTGATCCGCAGCCCATTCGTCAAAGACCATGAAGGGCCGGTCCTCCAGTGCCGCCACTACCAGTGCCAGGCGCTTGCGCTGGCCCTGTGACAGAGCGCGCGTGGTGAACGCCCCCGCCTTGACCTGCACCACATGCTGCAACTGCAAGCGTTCCAGGAGACGGTTGGCCTCGGCATCCAGGTCCGGCCGCCCTCCCTCCAGCAACTGATCAAAAAGGTGGAAGTCCGAGAATACCGTCGAGAACAATTGCCGGTAAGCATCGCGGTTGGTATCGCCGACTGCCACGCCATTCCAGACAATCTCCCCATCCTGCGGCACATACAATCCCACCAGCAGCTTGGCCAGCGTGGTCTTGCCACTGCCGTTGCCCCCCACCAGAAAGCACAATTCCCCGGGACGGAAAGCAAGCTCGATAGGCCCCAACATGAAGATCCCGTCGCTGCGCTCATGATAGTAGCGGTGCGTGACGCCGCGCAGGACCAGGCTTTCCAGCTGGCTGCGCTGGCCGGTCGGCGCAAGCACCTCACTGCTGGGCATTTCCTGCGTGACTGCATCAATACGGGCCGCCGCCACACGGGCCAGATTGGCGCGCGGGATGTTCATCAACAGCACCTCCAGCGGTGTGACAATGTAGACGAACACCAGCGCAAAACCGCTCACCACGGCACGCTGCCCGGGGGCGTCGCTGACCAGGGCAAACAGGACCACCCCGATGAAGGCGAAGATCAGGAAATTGCCCCAGCCCGCAGAGGCACTGAAGGTACACATGCCACGCGTGCGAAGGCGCCGCACATTCTCGATGGCGACCTGCAACAGGTCGCGCTCGAAACGCTCGCGCTTGTCGCGATGCAGGCGCAGCTCCTTGGCGCCATGGGTCATGCTCTGGAAATGACCGAACATCACATCTTGCTCGCGTGCAGCCTGCTCCAGGTAACGGATGGCCTTCAGATGGGCCAGATGGTAGCCCACCGACCCCAGCGCCAACACCGCCAGCGCGCCAAGAAACACCTGCCAGGACAACAGCACCATGTAGATCAGGCAGCCGATCACCACCACCGAGTTGGTCAGGATGGCCGGCATGCCGACAAAGAATTCGGCAACCTTGGCACTGTGCTCAGTCAGGGCGGACTGGATGCGCGGGGCGCCGATTTTTTCGATATGTCGGTAATCGGCGCCAATGACCCGTGCAGAAATGTAGCGGCGCAAATCGGCCTGGGCACGCTGGTTCAGTCGCTCGAAGGACATGTTGGAAAGCAGGTGAAATACCATCAGCAACAATACCGTCGCGGCAAATTGCCAGGCGGCCTGGGGACGGCTGGCCGCCTGGCCGGCGATGGCAGCGTTGATCTGAACCACGGTCAGCACGCTGCAGATGCCACGCAGAACACTGGCGGAAGACGCTAACAGAAGCAGGCGCCAGGATTGGCGTATCAGAAAGTTGAGCATGCGGTAACGAGGTTGGGATGACGAGCGAAAAGCAGTGACAAGAAAATCGCGAATGAAAACTTCATATTGACCTGACGATCCAGCTGCCCCGCCATTTACCCCTGCTGACCTGTCGGGATGCCGGCCCCAACGGCCCATTTCCCCGCTGCACAAGGCATTGCAGCCCGTTTACCGCCCTCGCCTAAATAAAAATACTTCTCATTCGTCTAGGTAAAGGTGAAGGTTTTTTGCGATCCGGACAGCAAGGATTTGGCTTTTTGTCATTTTTCTTCAGTTTCCATCGCTGCTGCCTTGCCCCCTCTTGCTTACTCGGAGTCCTTGTTGATGACCTTGCCCCCCTCCTCTGCCGTCACGCCTGTCTGCATCAACGGCTTGTCGCTCCTGGTGTTGCGCCAGGCGCAGCAGCTCGCCGTGACCGATCCTGATGGTCAGGTGCGGTCGCGCTGGTCCTGGCAGCGCAGTACCAGCGGCCAGGACTGGGCCATTGCCCAGGAAGGCAGTAGCGACTCCTGCACCGATCTGCTGGCCATCCTGCAGACGATCTTTGTGCACGTGCCCGAAGCGGGCAAGGTCGTTGTCGAGCTGCCCCAGTCTCAGGCCGCGGCCATGTGCCGCGCCGGTCTGCTGGTACGCCAGGGCAGCCGGCATGTGGCCCTGGCCGAACTGGTCTGGCAACACGCCGCCGGATGGTTGCCGCAAGAGCGGCCGCCCTTCCCCGTGCAGCAGGTGATGAGCGAGGGCAAGCGCCATCCCTTGCGGGCGCCCAAACCGGAGGGAGAAGTCTACCGTCGCTACCTGCCCTGGCTGGGACAGACACTGTCACTGCGCAGTCTGCGTCTGGAAGAGGATCTGCCCCTCTTCAATCGCTGGATGAATGATCCGGTGGTGGTGCAGTTCTGGGATGAGGCCGGCGACCTGGCGCGCCATCGCCACTATCTCGATACCATCGCCGCCGATCCGCACATGACCTCGCTCATTGCCAGCTTCGACGACCAGCCCTTTGCCTATTTCGAAGTCTACTGGGCCAAGGAAAACCGCATCGCGCCCTTCTACGACTGTGGCGACTTCGACCGCGGCTGGCATGTGCTGGTGGGCGAGGAAGCCTTCCGTGGCAAGCAGTTCGCGGTGGCCTGGCTGACCTCGATCTCGCATTACCTCTTCCTCGACGATTGTCGTACCCAGACGGTAGTGGGCGAGCCGCGCGCGGATCACGACAAACAGATCCGCAATCTCGACAAGAGCGGCTACGCCAAGCTCAAGGAGTTCGATTTCCCGCACAAGCGCGCCATGCTGGTGATGCTCTCGCGTGAACGCTATTTCGGACAGGGCCTGTGGCAACCCCAGACTCCGCTGGCGCCGCTGGACCCGCCGTTTTTCCCCTGCTCCCCCTGAAAGGAGACCCGTCTTGAAGATCCATGACCTCATCGGCGTCGGCTTCGGCCCGTCCAACCTCGCGCTGGCCATCGCCCTGCAGGAGAACCAGGCACAGGCGGCGCCGATCGATGCCCTGTTCCTGGAAAAGCAGCCTCACTTCGCCTGGCACGGCGACATGATGCTCGATGGCACCCACATGCAGATTTCCTTCCTCAAGGATCTGGCCACGCTGCGCAATCCGGCCAGCCCCTACACCTTCATCAACTACCTGCACCAGAAGCAGCGACTGTCGGACTTCATCAATCTCAAGACCTTCTACCCCAGCCGGCTGGAGTTCAACGATTACCTGGCCTGGGCCGCAGGACATTTCGATCATCAATGTCGCTACGGTGAAGAAGTCATCGCCGTGCTGCCCGAGATCAGGGGCAGCGAGGTCAGCATGCTGCGGGTAGTCTCGCGCGATGCCCACCACCGCACCCATGAGCGCCTCACGCGCAACCTGGTGATGGCGCTGGGTGGCACGCCCAATATCCCGGATTGCCTGGCGCACCTGCGCGAGGAACCGCGGGTATTCCATTCCAGCAGCTTCCGCAGCGCCTTCGCACGGCTGCCGCCACCGCGCCGCGTGGCTGTCATCGGTGCCGGCCAGAGCGCCACCGAGATCTTCCTGGAACTGCAGGGCCATCCGCACCTGTCAGTGGATCTGGTCACGCGCGCGCGCACCATCAAGCCCTCCGACGACAGTCCCTTCGTCAACGAGATCTTCAATCCCGACTATACCGACTACGTCTACAACACTCCCAACGACAGTCGCGCGGCGCTGCTGGAGGAATTCATGCAGACCAATTACGCCGCACCCGACATGGCCTTGATCGAGCGCCTCTACGACGTGCTGTATCAGCAGAAAGTGCGGGGCCAACAGCGCCATCGTTTCCTGCGCCGCCACGACACCGTCGAGGCCTGGAGCGACGATGCCGGCGTGCACCTGGCCCTGAAGAATCTGGAAAGCGGCGAGGTCAATACCGAAACCTACGATGCGGTGATCCTGGGCACCGGCTACCAGCGCCAGCAGCATCACGCCCTGCTGGGCGAGCTGCAAGCTTATCTGCCGGGCATGCGCGTCGATCGCCACTACCGCCTGGACAGTACGCCCAACTTCCGCCCGGCGATCTTCCTGCAAGGTAGTTGCGAAGACTCGCATGGCCTGTCCGACACGCTGCTGTCGATCACGGCGGTTCGCACCGACGAAATCCGCATGGCCCTGGCGCACACGCTGCACCAGGGCCATGCAGCACCCTCGGCACTGCAAGCATCAGGGGATGTCCAGCGCCACGGCGCCTTGCAGGCCTGACCCGGGGCGCGCCAGCCGCCGCCCGCGCCGCCCCTTCTTCAATTCACGTCAACAACATCTACAACAACAGCAATCGAGGAACGCGTTTTACCATGACCACACGAAACTTCCGGCATCACCCTTCCCCGCTGCGCCAGCGCCTGCTGGTCAGCTCCCTTCAGTGCGCCCTGCTGGGCATGTCGGCCTGCGCCAACAGCATGGCCCAGACCACCAGCACGGATGACAAACTGCCCCAGGTCACCGTCACCGCTGCGGGAGAAGAAGAGAAAGCCACCGGTCCGGTGCATGGTTTCGTGGCCAAGCGCAGCGCGACTGCCACCAAGACCGATACTCCCATCACCGAGACGCCGACCTCAATCTCGGTGGTGACCGCGGACCAGATCGCCACCCAGCAGGCCCGCACCGTCTCCGAGGCGCTGAGCTACACCAGTGGCGTGCAGGTCTCCACCGGTGCCTTCGCCATCGTCGATACCGGCTCGCTGCTGCGCGGCTTCGCCCTCAACAACGGCGGCTCCTTCTATCGCGACGGCATGCTCACTTCCTCCAACGCCAGCTACAGCCGCTATGCACCCGAGCCCTATGGCCTGGAGCGCATCGAACTGCTGCACGGCCCGGCCTCGGTGCTGTTCGGACAAAATTCCCCGGGCGGGCTGATCAACGTGGTCTCCAAGAAGCCCACCACCACACCGCTGCACGAACTGCAGGTGCAGGTCGGCAGCTTCGACCGCAAGCAGATCGCCGGCGACTTCGGCGGTTCGCTTGATGATGCGGGGGTCTGGTCCTATCGCCTCACCGGCCTGGCCCGTGAAGCCCGGACCCAGGTCGACAATACCGTCGACAACCGCCTGTTCCTGGCCCCGGCCATCACCTGGCGCCCCGACGACCGCACGGAATGGACCGGCCGCGTCGAACTGCAACACAGTGAAGGTCTGTCCAACAACCTGTTGCCGGCCGTCGGCACGGTCAGCTACAACCCCAATGGTCGCCTCCCCACCAGCACCGCACTGGGCCGTTCGGCCGACAACAACGAGAAATACGACAATGCGTCGATCAGTTCGCAGTTCTCGCACCAGTTCAACGATGTCTGGACCTTCCGTCAGAACCTGCGCTATACCAAGTACGACGGCACCCGCAACAACCTGCGCTTCGCCTCCTACTATCCGACCACGCAGTTCGCCACTGCGGCCCTGCAACGCTGGCGCCTGAAGACCAATTCGGACACCCTCACGGCCGACAACCAGTTGCAAGCCGACTTCGGTACCGGCGTGATCAAGCACAAGGTCCTCATGGGCCTGGACTACCATCGCACCACCGGGACCGTGACCGGCTACCTCAGTCCCAACACCCTGGCCGGCTATGTGCTCTCCAACATCTACACCGGCAGCTATGCCAACCTGCCGGCGGTGGCAGACAACTACAACACCAAGACCGAAGACGAACAGGTCGGCCTGTACCTGCAGGACCAGCTCAAGATCGGCCAGCGCTGGATCGTCTCGGCGGGCATCCGGCACGACAACTCCGACCAGACCGTCAGCAACTACATCTCCAGAACCCAGACCAAACGCAGCGACAAGGCCAATACCCGCAACCTGGGCACGGTATATGAGCTTGACGGCGGCTGGTCGCCCTATGCCAGCTATTCGGAATCCTTCACCCCGACCACGGGTACCAGCTTCGGCGGCGCCATGCTCACGCCGGAGACCGCCAAGCAGTATGAAGCCGGTGTCAAGTATGCCCCGGTCAATACCAATGCCTTGTTCACGCTGGCCGTCTTCGACCTGCGTCGCCAGAACATCTCCACCGCCGACCTGGCCCACGCCGGTTACTACCTGCAGACCGGTGAGGCCCGCTCGCGCGGCGTCGAACTGGAAGGCAAGATGTCGCTGGCCGATGGCCTGAATCTGACTTCCAGCTACAGCTACACCAACACCAAGGTCACCAGCAATACTTCCAGCAGTTCGACCACCAGCACCCTGGGCAAAGCCCTGCCGGGCGCCTCCAAGCACAATGCCGGCGTACTGCTGGACTACGGCTTCCAGCGTGGTGCCCTGGCCGGCGCGCACGTCTCGGCGGGCGTGCGCTATATCGGCCGCGCCTATGGCAATGCGCTCAACACCTTCGAGACCCCCTCGGTCACGCTGCTGGACTTCGGTGCCCGCTTCGACCTGGGCCGCATTTCCAGCGACTGGCGCAACTTCGAGCTGGCGCTCAAGGTGAACAACGTCACCGACCGTGTCTATGCCTTCTGCTCGGAACTGTGTGAATACGGTGCCCGTCGCACCGGCCTGGTACAGGTGACCACACGATGGTAAAACCCGCCCCGCTACCCTCCGGGCGAACCTGGAGGCCGTGGGTGCCGACACGCCAGACCTTCGTCCTGCTGCATCGCTGGACCGGTCTGGCGATCGCGTTTTTCCTGGTGGTGGCCAGCCTGACCGGCATCCTGCTGGCCTTCGAGGATGAGCTGGAGGTCTGGCTCGCGCCCGAGCTGCAACTGGCCCAGCCCGCACCGGGCCAGGCGGCCACGGCCATGCTGGACCCGTACACCCTGCGTGAGCGGGTCCAGCAGCAGTTGGGTGAGCACGTCCAGATCAACCAGCTGATACTGCATCCGCAGCCCGGTCGCACGGTCTCCTTCATGGCCGACCCCGCCACGGATCCGGCGACCGGTCGCCCGTACCGATTGGCCTACAACGAAATCCTGGTCAATCCCTACACCGGCAAGGTGCAAGGGGTGCGCGACCGCGACAAGATCAGCCTGCGCCCACAGAACCTGATGCCGCTGGTCTTCAACATCCACCACTCCCTGGCCTTGCCGCGCGTTGCCGGTGCCTTGCTGATGGGGCTGGTCTCGACCTTCTGGACCATCGACTGCTTCGTCGGCGTCTATCTCACCTGGCCGCGCGGACGTCCCTTCTGGTCCAAGTGGAAACCGGCGTGGATGGTCAAGTGGCAGGCCGGTTTCTACCGCGTCAACCTCGACCTGCACCGGGCCTTCGGCCTGTGGTGCTGGCTGATGTTGCTGCTGTTCGCCTGGTCCAGCGTGATGTTCAACCTGCGTGACCAGATCTACATGCCGGTGATGACACGCATCCTGCCTTTCGACAACAGCTGGCGCGCCCAGCCACCACTGCGCGAACCGATGAGTGCACCGCCGATGAGCTGGCCGCAGGCGCATACGATGGCGCGCGAGGCGATGCAGCGCTTCGCCGCTCAACGGGGCATCCGCACCGATTTCGAGGAAAGACTCAGCTTCGATCGTCGCCGCGGCCTTTATGCCTACATGGTCCACAGTACTGCCGACCTGCGCAGCAACGTCGGCAACACCGGCATCCTCATCGATGCCCGCACCGGGCAGTTGCGCGGTCACTGGCTGCCTGCGGGCGACCGCAGCGGCAATACCTTCAGCAACTGGATAGGCGCGCTGCACATGGGGCAAGTGTTCGGGCTGCCATGGCGCATCTTCATTTCCTTCATGGGGCTGGTCATCAGCCTGCTCTCAGTGACCGGTATCGTGGTGTGGTGGAAGAAGCGCAAGGGTCGCAAGCTCAGCAAGGACAAGCTGCGCCAGGCCTGAAACCTGCACCGCCACGACCACTGCCGTTGCCATGGCAGTGGCCCCTGAAGCGCTCTCCCGGATGATTCCGGGAGAGCGTTTTCACAACGGCGCCCTGCCCGCCTCAGACCAGCAATGCACGCACACCGGCATGCCAGTGTGCGTCAGAGAGCAGGGACAGATGATCGGCCTGTGCTACCGTGCTCACCGACATGAGCGTGGCGCCATACTGCGCCCAGTCGGTCGGCACCTGCGCGGCATCGCGTCGTCCGGCCTGCCAGATGTGCAGCGCAGCCGACACCTGTACCTGCGCCTGCAGGCCCAGCCGCAGGCAACGGATGCGTTCCCACAACGCCGCTTCCGCACCGATGGTGCCGGCAGCATCCAGCGGCAGGCGCTCGCCCAATCGCCCTACGATCTCCACGAGGAAATACGCCCGCTGCGCCGCGTTCATCTGGCCCAGCAGCGCATACCACTGTGCGCGCCGCTGTGAAGCCGCCAGCCAGCGTTCCAGCCTGGCCTCGTGGGCCAGCAACATTTCCGCTGGCGGCATGGGCCACTGCGCGAGCTGCTGGCGCAAACCGGCAAAGTCACTACTGTCGGCCAGACCGATCCATTCCACCTGTATCGCGGCCTGCTTGCGTTCCTGCAACTGTCGCGCCGTTTCCAGCGCCAGCAGACCGCCCACTGACCAACCCAGCAGGCGCAGGCGACGGCCCGGCAGGGATGCGCACAGCGCGGCGGCATACTGTGCCGCCAGGGCAGCGCCATCCATGCTGCTCCAGCGCCATTGCTCCTGCGGCGGACACAGCAGCTGATACATCGCATGCTCGCCTGCGAGGGCGGCCGCGAGGGCGTCATACTCATGAGCATTGCCCATGTGCGCAGGGATGCACACCAGCACGGTCTGCCCGTCATCCCCGCCTGCGCGGGCGGACGGATGGCGCTGCAGTACCGGTGCAGTACCAGTACGGTTGACTGCACACTTGCGCGTACGCTCCTGGCCACCTTGCCGCATCAGGCCAGACAGTTTGTCCTGCCCCGGCAGCGCCAGCAGCAGCGCGATCAGCCGGTGCGCCAGCTGCACTACCTGCGTCTGCTCCAGCCGTGCGCCGTCGAACTCGAACTGGAAACGCAGCGCCGCGCCCGGCAAGGCCACCACCGTCAGCGGGAATTCGGTGGCGCCGCGGCTGCGGATGGCGTCGAAGGCCAGCGAGCGGCCGACGCCCTTCTTCAGCGATTCATCCACCGGGAAGTTCTCGAAGATCAGCAGGCTGTCGAACCAGTCGCCTTCCTTGCGTGCCGCCCATTGCGAAATGGCCGCCAGGTCCACGTGCTCACGCTGGCGCAGCGCCAGGTTGTGCGACTGCAACCCGGCCAGCCACTGCGGCACGCCCATGGTGCCGTCCAGATGCTGGATCAGCGGCAAGGTATTGATGCACATGCCCATGACCCGCTCGATCCCCGGAAAATCAGTGCTGCGCCCCGAGGCCGTGACGCCGAAGACCACATCGTCCGCGCCGGTGACTTCCTGCAGCACCAGGCTCCAGGCGGCCTGCACCAGGGTGTTGAAGGTGACCTTGCAGCTGGCTGCAAAGCTTTGCAACAGCTGGGTCTGCGCCGTGGTGAGCTGCTCGCGCACGGTGCCATAGGCCGATGCTGCGCCGCTGGCCTGGCCTTGCGGCAGGCGGGTGGGAACTCCGCACAACAGCCCGGCGGGGAACTGCGGGCAGCGCGCGAACTGGGCACGCCAGAAGGGTTCATCCTGCGGCCCGGCCTGCCGTTGCAGCCAGGCGATGTAGTGGCGGAAGTCCAGCGCCTGGTGCTGCAGCGGCTGTTGTTCCATCAGCGAGAACACCTCGCCCAGCAGCTGCGACATGCTCCAGCCATCCAGCAGCACGTGGTGCCAGGTCCAGAGCAGCCGATAACCGCCATCCTCCTGGACAATGACAAAGCGCATCAACGGCGCCAGCTGCGGCACAAAGCCGCGCTGGTGCTCGTACTGACACAGTGCTTCCCATTGCTGCCGCACATTGCCCGCCGACTGGCCGCGCCAGTCCAGCACCGTCAACGGCAGCTCGGCCTGGCGCAATACCACCTGCACCGGCTGCGACTGTCCACCCCAGGCGAAGCCGGTCCGCAGGATGGGATGACGCAACAGCACCGTGGGCCAGGCCTGGGCGAAGCGCGCCACGTCGATGTAGGCAGTGCTGGCGTCGAGCTGTACGACATTGGCCACCGAGCAGGGCGAATCCTGCAGGTGCCGCAGCATATTGCGTTGCCAGGGGGTGGCCGGATAGATGTCCTCGATCAGGGCCGGCGGGCAAGCCATTTCGGCCACCAGGGCGTCCAGCTGCGCCTGATCGCGCTGCAGCAGCGGAAAATCCGACGGCGTCACGCCGCCGGCGCTGCTGAGACAATGCGCGATCAGTTCGTGCAAGGCGCTTTCCAGCGCGCCGGCCAGGCGCTGCACGGTCGCGGCCTCGTAGCGTTGTCGGCTGTAGCTGATCTCCAGCCGCAGCTCGCCCCCGACCACCTGGCCATTGATGGACAGATCGCAGCCCAGCGGTGCGGCCGGATCGCGCGAGGCGCCAGGTGATTCGACGGCGGGCTGCCAGCCGCCCTCCTCCCGGAAATTGCCGTCGAACTGGCCCAGATAGTTGAAGGCCAGCGCCGGCTTGGGCATGCGCTGCAAGACCTGGCGCTGGGCATCATCGCCCCACTGGCGCAACAGACCGTAGCCGATGCCGTTGTCCGGCAGGCTGCGCAGCAGGCTCTTGACGGCGCGGATCAGCGTGGGCCATTCGCCGGCCGTGGGCAAGGCCACCGGCATGACGCTGGTGAACCAGCCTATGGTGCGGGACACATCCAGCGCCTCGCTGCCGCTCTCCAGTTGTTCGCGGCCATGTCCTTCCAGCGTGATCAGCAGCTGCGCCATGCCACCCCACTGTCCCAGTGCACGTCCCAGTGCGGCCAGCAGCAGATCATTGATGCGGGTGCGATAGGCCGCCGCTGCCTGCTTGATCAGCGCCTGCGTTTGTAGCGCATCCAGTCGACATGCCACGCGGGCCTGGTCGGCGGCCAGCAGGGGCGCATCGGGATGATCGCATGGCAGGCTGGCAGGCAGTTCGGTCAGGGAGCGCCAGTAATCGAACTCCCGGGCGCGCGTGGCCGCCTGAGCCTGCAAGCGGCGGCCCCACTGGCGATAGGAGGCAGTGCGTGGCGGCAAGTTCGGCTCGGCATGCGCCAGGCGCTGGCGATAGGCCTGCTGCAGGTCTTCCAGCAGGATGCGCCAGGACACCCCATCGACCACCAGATGGTGCACCACCAGCAGCAAGCGCCAGCTGCCGTCCTCCAGTGCCATGCTGCCGGCTCGCAGCAAGGGGCCGCGCTCCAGATGCAGGCTGCGCTGTACGCGCGCGCAGAAGGCGTCCAGTTCGGCAGGCGCATGCAGCTGCGCCTGCCACAGCAGCGACGCATCGGCATCGCGTTCCCGGCGCGGACCATAGGCCTGCAGCCACTGGCCCTGCGCGTCCTGGCGAAACTCCATGCGCAGGGCATCGTGATGGTTGACCACATCGACCAGGGCCTGCTGCATCGCGCTGAAATCGATGGGCTGGCGGCTGTGCAGCAAGATGGCCTGATTCCAGTGATGCCGCTGCGGGATGGGGGTGGCCAGGAAATCGGCCTGGATCGGCAGCAACGGCACCGCACCATCGTCGGCCTCGTCGGCCTCGTCGGCCTCGCTCCCAGCGGCTGCCTGCTGCGTCACTGGCTCGGCCGGACTGGCCGCCTGGGCCAGTGCCGCCACGGTCTGCAGCTCGAAGATCTGGCGCGGCGTCAGTTTCCAGCCCTGCTGGCGCAGGCGCGCGATGATCTGCAGGCTGAGGATGGAATCGCCGCCCAGCTCAAAGAAATTGTCATGCCGGCCGACCCGCTGCACCCCCAGCACGTCGGCCCAGCTGGCCGCGATCAGCATCTCCAGCTCGCCCTCGGGCGCATCGCCCGGCGCGCTTTCCGGCGTGGCCGGCAGCTCCTGCGGCAGCGCCTTGCGGTCGATCTTGCCATTGGCATTGAGCGGCAGCGCCGGCAGCACGATGATGCGGCTGGGCAGCATGTAGGACGGCAGACTGTCAGCCAGCGCCTGCTGGATCGCCCCCACATCAGGCAGGTGCTCCGGATGCGCACTGACATAGGCCAGCAAGCGATCGATGCCGCCCAGGGTGCGCACCACCACCACCGCCTGCCGCACCGCAGGCTGGGCCAGCAACGCTGCCTCGACCTCGCCCAGTTCGATGCGGAAGCCCTTGATCTTGACCTGATGGTCGATACGTCCGAGATAGACGATCTGGCCGTCCTTGCCCCAGCGCGCCAGGTCGCCGGTGCGATACATGCGCTGCCCCGGCGCGCCGAAAGGATCGGCCAGGAAGGAAGCCGCGGTCAGCCCGGGACGATCGAGATAACCGCGCGCCAGTCCGGTGCCGCCGATGTAGAGCTCGCCGGCCACACCGGGCGGCAGCAATTGCAGCCGGTCATCCAGGATCATGGCACTACGCTGTCCAACCGGTCGGCCGATGGGCGCATACGGCACCTCGCAGGGCTGGTTCGCCCCGGCTTTCCAGACCAGCGGCGTGACCACCGTTTCGGTCGGCCCATAGCCGTTGATCAGGCGCTGCGGATGCAGCACGCGCTGTACCTGTTCAAAGGTCTCGCGCGGCATGGCCTCGCCGCCGAAGGAGTACAGGAAGACCGGTGGTGCATTGCCGCTGCGCTCGACCCAGTCGGCCAGCTGCTTCAGATAGACCGGCGGGAAACCGGCATGGGTGATGCGATGCCGGTGCAGCGCTGCGACCGTCTGCTCGGGCGTCCACAGTTCGGGATCGCGCAGCACCAGCGCGCCGCCTGCACTGAGCACCGTCATCCAGCGCTCGTGCGCGCCATCGAAGCTGAAGGAGAGGAAATGCAGTTCGCGCGACTGCGGCCCCATCTCGTAGAGTGCGGCGGTGGCCTGGATGTGCATGGACAGCGCTGCGTGCGCCACTTCCACCCCCTTGGCCCGGCCAGTGGAGCCGGAAGTGTAGATGACATAGGCCAGGCTCTCCGGGCTGGTCTCGACGGCAGGCAGTCCGGGGAGAACATCGTCTTGCGCCAGCTGGTCCATATCCAGCCACTCGGGCCCCTCCTGTTGCGCCAGTGCGGGCCAGGGTTGCCCTTGGGCGAGCACCAGGCCAACCCGGGCATCGCGCAGCATGTAGGCCACGCGCTCCTGGGGTGCCTCCAGATCGATCATCACATAGGCCGCGCCCGCCTTGAGTATGCCCAGCAGGGCCACGATCATTTCCGGCGAACGCGGCAGTGCCACGGCGATGCGTTGCTCGCCTGCCGCGGCGGGCTGCCCGTGTGCCAGCAACTGGCGGGCCAGGCGATTGGAACGTTGCTCGAGCTCGCCATAGGACAGGCTGAGTTCGCCCATCACCACGGCCTCGGCCTGTGGCTGGCGTCGTGCGATCTGCGAAAACAGCTGGTGCACCGGTGCTCGCTCCATGTCGCCGGGCTCGGCCTGTCCCAACTGCAGCAAGGCCTGTTGCTCATCCTGTGCCAGCAGTGCCACCTCACCCACGGCGCGCGTGGACGATTGCGTCAGCGCCTGCAAGCCGTGCAGCAGATGACGGGCAATCTGCTGCACGGTGGCGTCATCGAAGTGCTGGCGCTGATAGCGCAAACCGACCTGCAGCCCGCTCTGCACGCCATCCCCAGGCGCTACGCCCACCGTCATCGGATAGTTGGTCTGCTCGCGGGTATGGGTGCGGCGGAAACGGGGCCCTTGCGTCTGATCGCCGCGCAGGACACTGTCGATGGGATAGTTCTCGAATACCAGGATGCTGTCGAACAGGCTCTGGCCCAGATGACTGTGCCAGCGCTGGATCTCGTAGAGCGGCGTGTGCTGGAAGGCGCGCGCACCCAGGTTCTGCTCCTGCAGCTGTTGCAGCCACTGCCCGACGGGCTGGGCGTGCGCCGCCGGCACCAGCACCGGCAAGGTATTGATGAACAGGCCCAGCCATTGCTGCACGCCCTCCAGCTCCTCGGGTCGCCCCGCCACGGTCGCGCCGAAGCAGACCGCCGGCTGTCCGGTATAACGTTGCAGCACCAGCCCCCAGGCAGCCTGCAACAGAGTGTTGAGGGTGACGCGTTGCGCGCGTGCGAAGCCATGCAGTTGCTCGGTCTGCGCTAGCGACAGCAAGACCTTGTATTCGCCGTCGCCTGCCTCATGCCCTGCCACCGCCTGTTGTGCGGGGGCGCAGGCCTGGTGCAGGTAGGTCGGCGCCGACAGCGCGGCCAGGCTGTCCTGCCAATGGCGGCGCGCAGCCTCGCCATCCTGTTGCTGCAGCCAGCCGATGTAGTGGCGGTAGCCTCCCTGCACCGGCGTGCTGGCGGCTTGTCCGTGATAATGCCGCACCACCTCGCCCAGCAGTTGCGACGTACTCCAGCCATCCAGCAACAGGTGGTGGACGGTCCAGATGAAATGATGGCGCGTAGTACCGGTGCGCACCAGCATCAGGCGCTGCAACGGCGGATGTGCAAGATCGAAACCGCGCCTCAACTGCTCGGCGGCGATCGCTTCGAGTGCGGTCTCGGGGTCACTGGAGGCACGCACGTCGGCTTGTGCGACGGGCAGCGCAAGGGAGCGCGCCACCCATTGCAACGGCGGCACATGCTCGGCCAGGAAGCCGGTGCGCAAGACCTCGTGCCGGTCCTGCACCGCTTGCCAGGCATGGCACAGGCGCACCACATCCAGCTCGCCATCGATATCGATGCGCAGCTGGTTGAGATAGGCGGCGCTGCCGTGGTCGTAGACACTGTGAAACAGCATCCCGGTCTGCATCGGCGAGAGCGGGTAGACGGCGGCCACCTGATCCGGCGGCACCGGCAGCACCGGCAGGTCGGCCGAGGCCAGCAGGCTGATATCGGGACCACTCACAGTGACCGGCGCGGCTGCGGGAGGGAGGGAATGATCGATGGCTTGTGCCACCTCGGCCACCTCGGCCAGTTGGGCGATGGTCTGGCGATCGAACATCTGGCGCGGCGTCAGCTTCCAGCCGCGCTTGCGCAGGCGCGCGATGATCTGCAGGCTGAGGATGGAATCACCGCCGAGCGCGAAGAAATTATCTTGCCGCCCGACCTGGGGCAGGCCCAGCACGTCTTGCCAGATCCCCGCCAGGGCCAGCTCGATCTCGCCTTGCGGGGCGCTGTAGTCGCTCTCCTGGCTGATCTGCACCGGCGGCAGGGCCTTGCGGTCGATCTTGCCATTGGTGTTCAGGG
>NZ_JABFMQ010000031.1:0-40477 GCF_013359625.1 Herbaspirillum sp. C9C3 | reverse complement strand
GATCGCCCCTTTTTGCGAGATCGACCCGGGCCGGATGCCTTATCGATTCGAGGCGCAGTCTATTTTCTTGTCTCTTTCTGAAATATCAGAAATGTCTCATTTCCAAGAAACTTAATGGCAGGGGTTTTGGCAGATTTGATTGCTTTCGAAGATCAGTTTTTTGATCTGATGAGAAATACCTTTGATAGCCTTCATGTCTCTTTCATTTATCCAAACGGCACTGACCGGTATGACATGACGAACCGGCGCCGCAAGCACTACGTTCTCGACTCAGTCAATGCCAGCTCCTGCTGTCCGCACGGATATGGAGGTCCTGCCACCAGCGCTCGAAGCCATTGGTAAAATTCACCCCAATAACCGCCACTATCAGGAACCCTGATGAGAGAACTCAGCCTCGACCAGTTGCGCACGCTGGTCACCATCGTCGACCTCGGCACCTTCTCCGCTGCCGCCAATGCGCTGCACCTGGCGCAGCCCACGATCAGCCTGCATGTCAGCGACCTCGAAGAGCGCCTGGGCAGCGCCCTGCTCATGCGCGGCAGCCGTCGCGTACAGGCCACGGCGCTGGGCGCGCTGGTGATCGACCGGGCGCGGCGCCTGTTGCGCGATGCCGACGACCTCCTCGATGTGGCCAGGAAACACGTGGAAGGCAAGGTCGGCCGGGTGCGCCTCGGGACGTCGACGGGCGTGGTGGTCAACCTGCTGCCCCGCGTACTGCGCCAGCTGGAAAACAGCTTCCCCGGCATCGACGTGGAGGTCAACATCATGGGCTCCAACGAGACCATGGCGCGCCTGCAGGAAGGCACGCTCGATATCGGTCTGGTGGCCATCCCCATCCCGACGCCCAAGGAAATCATGATCACCCACTGGCGCAGTGACCGGATGATGGCCTTCCTGCCGGCCACCTGGAAATCGCCCGCCGCCATCAAGCCGAGCTGGCTGATGGACAAGCCCATGATCTTCAACGACGCCACCACGCAGATGTACCGGCTCACCATGGCCTGGTTTGCCGAGGCCGGTGAAAACCCGCGCGCGCGCATCGAACTGAACTACAACGAAGCCATGAAGAGCCTGGTCTCCGCCGGTTACGGCGCGGCCATCCTGCCGCTGGAACAGCCCCTGGCCGCCGAGCTGGACCGCCACAAGGATGTGCGTATCGTGCCGCTGTCGCCGGTGCTCAAGCGCCACATCGGCGTGGCCCATCGCGCCCTCCCCAACCTCGACAAGGCCACCGTGAACGTGCTGGAGACAATACGGCAGTTCCAGCAGACCTGATGCGGCGCGTGGACCGCAGGACGGTGCATTAAACACAGCTTAATGCTCGATTCACCGAGCATTAAGCACAGCGCAATCCCGATCTCCTATAGTCGATGCTCATCGACCTACCCTCTTCAGGAGTTCCCCATGAGCCTGGCCACCCTGCCCACGCCCGCCGCCTTGATCGACATCTCCCGCATGGAGCACAACATCGCCCGCATGCAGCAGCGCATGGATGCGCTGGGCGTGCGCTTCCGTCCGCACGTCAAGACCACCAAGTGCCAGCAGGTGGTGCAGGCGCAACTCCAGGCCGGTGCGCGCGGCATCACCGTTTCCACCCTCAAGGAAGCCGAACAGTTCTTTGCTGCCGGCATTACCGACATCGTCTACGCCGTCGGCATGGCCCCCACCAAGCTGGGCCAGGCGCTGGCGCTGCGCCGCCAGGGCTGCGACCTCAAGATCGTGGCCGACAGCGTGGCCTGCGCCGAAGCCATCGTGGCGTTCGGGCAGGCGCAAGAGGAATGCTTCGAAGTCTGGATTGAAATCGACGTGGATGGCCATCGCTCCGGCATCGCCCCGGAAGACGCCACCCTGCTGGCCGTGGGCAAGGTGCTCCACGCCGGCGGCATGCGTATCGGCGGCGTGATCGCCCATGCCGGCTCCAGCTATGACTACGACAACGACGCCGCCCTCATCGCCGTGGCCGAACAGGAACGCGCCGGATCCGTCCGGGCCGCCGAACGCCTGCGCGAAGCCGGCCTGCCCTGCGAGGTGGTCAGCATCGGCTCGACCCCGACCGCGCTACGCGCCGAACACCTGCAGGGCGTGACCGAAGTACGTGCCGGTGTCTATGCCATGTTCGACCTGGTGATGCACAACGTGGGCGTCAATACCATGGACGAGATCGCCCTGAGCGTGCTGACCACCGTGATCGGCCACCAGCCCGAGAAAGGCTGGGCCATCGTCGATGCAGGATGGATGGCCATGAGTCGCGACCGCGGCACGCAAGGACGCAGGCACGACTTCGGCTATGGCCAGGTCTGTACGGAAGATGGCAAGGTGCTGGAGGGCTACCTCATGAGCGGGGCCAACCAGGAACACGGCATCCTGTCGCGCCAGGGCAGTCCGGATGCGCAGATCGCAGAGCACCTGCCCATCGGTACGCGCCTGCGTATTCTGCCCAACCATGCCTGCGCCACCGGGGCGCAATATCAGGAATACCGGGCCATCGCCGCCGATGGCAGCGTGGCCACCTGGCCGCGCTTCAACGGCTGGTAAGCGCCCCGCCCTTGAGGCCGCTGCCAAACCAGGACTGCGCCAGCGCCACCCAGTAACGCACGCCTTCTTCGATGATGTCGTCGTTGAAGTCGTAGTGCGGGTGGTGCAGCGAATGCGAGGCGCGGTCCTGCGGCGCATTGCCGATCAGGACATAGGTGCCGGGCCGCTCCTCCAGCATGAAACCGAAATCCTCCGAGGTCATGTTGGCCGGGATGCCGGTACGGATGCGTGCATCACCGAAGGTCTGGCGAATCACCCTTTCACAGAAGTCGGTCTCGGCCGGGGTGTTGATGGTGGCCGGGTAGTACTGGAAGAATTCCACCTCGACCTTGGCCCCATAGGCGTCGGCCAGCGCATGGCACATGCGGCGGATGTCTTCCTGCAGCTTCTGCTGCAAGGTGGAGGACAGGGTGCGGATGGTGCCGCGCAATTCGGCGCGGTCCGGGATGACGTTATCCGTATCGCCTGCATGGAACATGCAGACCGAAATGACGGCAGGGTCGACCGGATCCTTGTGGCGCGCGGCGATGGTCTGGCACTGCAAGACCATGGAGCAGGCCAGCGGGATCGGGTCCAGCCCCAGGTGCGGCTGGGCCGCATGGGCGCCCTTGCCGGTGATGGTGATCTTCAGGCGCGAACCGGCAGCCATGATGGGACCGGTGCGCAAACCGAACTGTCCGGCCGGCAAGCCGGGCCAGTTGTGCATGCCGAACACGGCTTCGGTCGGAAACTGCTCGAACAGGCCGTCATCGATCATCTTGCGCGCTCCCGCCCCACCCTCTTCCCCCGGCTGAAAGACGAAGTGCACGCTGCCCGGCAAAATCGGCTGCTGCTTGAGCACGCGTGCCGCGCCCAGCAGCATGACGGTGTGGCCGTCATGGCCGCAGGCGTGCATGATGCCGTGGCTGCACGAGGCGTGCGCAAAGTCATTGGCCTCGACGATGGGCAAGGCATCGAGGTCGGCGCGCAGCACGATCCCGCGTTGCGGATCGCTGCCCGGCAGGCTGGCCACCACGCCGGTGCCGCCCAGGCCGCGCGTGACCTCATAGCCCAGCGCTTGCAGTTCCCGCACTACCACGTCGGCGGTGCGATGCTCCTCGAAACGCAGCTCGGGATGCGCGTGCAGGTCGCGGCGCAGGCCGGCCCAGTGGGCGCGGTGCTGGTGAAAGGTGTCTTGCGGATGTTCGGTGTGTTCCATGATGCTCATGTGTTCATGCCGTCGTGACGGCGGTGATGAAGGCGATCAGGCGTAGTAGCCCAGGATCGATTTCACTTCCATGTATTCCTCCATGCCTTCCACGCCATACTCGCGCCCGTTGCCGGACTGCTTGTAGCCGCCGAAGGGGGCCTGCGGGTCCCAGGCCGGATAGTTCAGGTGCACCTGGCCGGACTGGATGCGGGCGGCCACGGCGCGCACCTGGTCCTTGTCGGTGCCCTGCACGTGCGCGCCCAGGCCATAGACGGTGTCGTTGGCGATGGCGACGGCCTCCTCCACGGTGTCGTAGGGCAGGATGGCCAACACCGGGCCGAAGATTTCTTCCTGGGCGATCACCATGTCGGTATGCACGTCGGAGAAGATCGTGGGCCGGGCATAGTAGCCCTGCTCCAGACCGTCAGGACGTCCGGCACCACCGGCCAGCAGGCGCGCGCCATCCTGCATGCCGGCCTCGATCATCTGCTGCACCCGCAGGAACTGCGCGCGGTTGGCCAGCGGGCCGTGGGTCGTCGCGGCATCGGTGGGGTCGCCCACCTTCATCTGGGCCAGCGTTGCCAGCGCCAGTTCATGCACGCGATCCAGCGCCGCGCGCGGCACGATCAGGCGCGTGGGCGCGCTGCAGGACTGGCCCATGTTGCGGAAAGCGGCCGCCACGCCGGGCGGAATGGCACGTTCCAGGTCCGCATCGGGCAACACCACATTGGGCGACTTGCCGCCCAGCTCCTGGGCCACGCGCTTGACGGTGACGGCTGCGGCCTGCGCCACCAACACGCCGGCGCGGGTGGAACCGGTGATGGAAATCATGTCCACCTGCGGATGCGAGGACATGGCCGCACCGACCTCGGGACCGCTGCCATTGATCAGGTTGAAGACGCCAGCCGGAATGCCGGCCTCATGCACGATCTCGGCAAACAGCAGCGCCGACAGCGGGGAGAGTTCGCTGGGCTTCAACACCACGGTGCAACCGGCGGCCAGTGCCGGGCCAACCTTGGCGGTGATCTGGTAGATCGGCCAGTTCCAGGGCGTGATGAGGGCACAGACCCCAATCGGCTCGCGCACGATGGCCGTGGTGCCGCGCGGACGAATGAAGGGATAGTCCGCCAGGTTGTCGCGCGCCACGCGCAGGTGTTCGGCGGCCAGCGGCACGTGGGCGGTGCGGGCATAGGTGATGGGGGCGCCCATCTCCAGCGTCAGTGCCTGCGCGAACAGCTCGGTACGCTCCACCAGCAGCGCATGCACCCGGCCCAGCAGCGCGGCGCGCTCCAGCGGCGAGGTCGCCGCCCAGGCGGCAAAAGCCCGGCGCGCGGCCTGCACGGCCTGGTCCACATCGGCGGCGTTGCCCAGTGCGATCTCGCAGACGCGTTCCTCCGTGGCCGGCGAGACCACGGCAGCCACTCCCTCGCCTTGCGGGCGCTGCCATTGGCCATCGATGTAGAAGTGATCCAGGCGGCCGTTGCGCTTGAGGTGCGCCAGCGGGGAGACGGTGTCGGTGGAAGCGGTGCGGGTCATGTCGGGTTGTCCTTGTGTCGGGGTTGGTTGCGCGTGCGGCGCAGTGTCACAGCAGTGCCGTGGTCTCCACTTCGACCTGCAGGCCGAAGTGCAGCGCCGGGACCGGCACCACGGCGCGCGCCGGGCGGGCGCTGCCGGCCCAGCGTGCGTAGATCTCGTTGAAGGCAGGCCAGTGCGCCACATCGGTGAGATAGATGCGGACCTGCAGCAGCTTGCCGATGTCGCTGCCGGCCCCGGCGAGTGCGGCTTCCACATTGGCCAGCACCTGCAGGGCCTGGACCTCGAAGCTGGCCTCGGTGAGCTTGTTGCCACTGGCATCGATGGGCAACTGCCCCGAGATGAAGACCATGCCGTTGCCGATGGCGACGTGGCTGTAGTGGCCACCCGGTGTGGCCAGGCCGGTCGGGTTGAGGGTGACGGGGGTGGTGTGTGCGGTGTTGTTCATGATGGGCCAGGCTGAAGTGGAAGGAAGGCCGGTCAGGATAACCGACGCATTTCCTGTGATGGACTGTAGCCAAAACACCTTCAGCGATGTTTAATGTTCGTTCAATTCACCATTAAGAGGTTTTTAATGCTGCAACTCGATGACATGCAGCTGCTGCGTGCCCTGGGCTCGGCCAGTTCGCTGGCCGGTGCTGCCCGCCTGCTCGACCTGACGCCACCGGCGGTGACGGTGCGCCTGCAGCGCATCGAGGACCGCGTCGGCGTGCGCCTGGCCAATCGCGCCGCACGCGGCTTCGCGCTCACCGACGAAGGCCAGCGCCTGGTGCAGGAAGCCATGGACATCCTGGAGCGCATCGAATCCATCACCGCCAGCGTCTCGCGCGAATCGGATCGCGGGGCCGGCGGCAACCTGGCCAACGTCAGCGGTTCGCTGCGCGTGGTCGCACCCTTCGGCTTCGGACGCCGCTACGTGGCACCGCTGATCCGAGATCTGCACCGCAGCCATCCCAAGCTGAACATCTCGCTGCTGCTGGCCGAAAGCCCGCTGGCGGCCTCCACCGGCGCTGATGCCATCATTTCCATCGGACGCGTCAAGGGCTCTTCCTGGGTCGGGCACTTCCTCGCGCCCAATGCGCGCTTCCTGTGTGCCGCGCCGGGGCTGGCCAAACGGATGCAGCGCATCAAGCATCCTTCCGACCTGGCCGAGTATCCCTACCTCAGCCTGCGCGAGAACGACGACGACCTCAGCCGCCTGCGCTTGACGCCCGTCGACAGTGCTGGCCGCCGCACCGGCAAGGCGCTCACGGTCAAGCTCAATGGGGCGCTGTCTTCCAATGACGGCACCATCACGCGCGACTGGGCGCTCGATGGCGAAGGCTTCGTGGCACGTTCCGAATGGGACTGCGCGCATCTGGTGGCCGACGGCAGCCTCAAACGCGTGCTGCCCGGCTGGCAGCTCGATCCCGCGCCCATCATGGCGCTGCTGCCGGGCCGCCAGGGTCTCACGCTGCGCCAGCGCGTCTTCCTCGATGCCGCCAAGCGGGCCTTCCAGCCCGTGCCCTGGCGGCGCTGAACTGCTTCAGAAATCGGCCACCTTGCCCCAGGACGAATCCGAAAAACGACTGGGGTGATAGGGACGCGGATCGACGAGGGGCTCCACACCGCTGGCCAGGTCCGCGATCAGGTGGCCCGCACCCGGCCCGATGCCGAAGCCGTGACCGGAGAAACCGGCCGCCAGGATCAGGCCCGGTGTCTGCGGCAGCTCGCCGATGCCCGGCACGCCATCAGGCGTGCTGTCCACATAACCGGCCCACGTATGCGTGACCTTGGCCTGCGCCAGCTGTGGCAGCAATTCGACGGCGCGGCGATGGGTGGCGCGAATCGAGACCGGATCGGCCGACGCATCCAGGATGCGCATGCGTTCCATGGGCGTGGGCGCATCCATGCGCCAGCGCGACAAGGTCTCATGGCCGCTGCGCCAGGCTTCCAGCCCGCCCGGCGACAGGCTGCGCCAGCGCTTGGCGAACATCGGCAGGAACTGCGGCGAGAAGCGCAGGAACTGCATGGTCGGATCGACCCGCGCCCGGCCGCTGATGGCCAGCGCATACGAGCCATTGCTGCGGCGGGTGACAGCGACGCCCGAGGTGTAGAGCGCACCCGGCAAGGGCTGCTCCATGGGCGCCACGCTCATGATGGATTGCCGCACCGACGCCTGCGGGAAGCGTATCCCCAGCTGATGGCAGAACGACGAAGCCCATGCACCACCGGCCATGACGGCGACCTTGGTCTTGATGACACCGGCTTCGGTGATCACGCCCGAGACGCGGCCACCTTCGGTTTCGATGCCACGTGCGGCGCATTGCTGGATCACGTGACCACCCAGCTTCATGATGGCACGTGCCACGGCAGGTGCCGCCTTGCCCGGGTCGGCGGTGCCGTCGGTGGGCGAGAAGACACCGCCTTTCCAGGCGCGTCCGGTGGCATGGCCGCGTTCAGCAGCCTGCTTGGCATCGAGCATGTAAGTGGTCACGCCGGCGGTCTTGGCGAAGTCGCCCCAGGCTGCCCAGCGGGCGATTTCTTCATCATCGTTGGAGAGATAGAGCAGGCCGCAGCGTGTAAAACCGGTATCTTCGCCAGTCTCGGCGGAGAACTGTTCCCACAGATCGATGCTCTTGGTGGCCATGGGCAGTTCGCGCGCGTCGCGGTTCTGCTGGCGGCACCAGCCCCAGTTGCGGCTGGATTGTTCGGCACCGATGCGGCCCTTCTCGACCACTGCCACCGAGATGCCGCGCTTGGCCAGATAGTAGGCGGTGAAGATACCGATGATGCCGCCACCGATGACGACCACATCGGCCGAGGCCGGGGGAATCGTGGGACTCTGGACCTGTACGAGCGGGGGCGACATTTTACTTGCCTCCTTCGGCCGGCACGGTCTGCACCACGTAGAACTTGGCCACGCGCTGGCTGCTCTCCCAGCCGATGGCCGCACCCAGCGGCACGAAGACGGCATCACCCCGCTCGACGGCCACCACGCTGCCATCGGGTTCGGCAAAGCGCACGCCGCCATCGAGGATGTGCATGAATTCATTGACCGGATGGGCACGCACGATGCGGTGATAAGGGGTGGAATCCCAGGTGCCGATCTTGCAGCCGATGGAGCTTTCATCGATCACGTTGTCGCTGCGGCAGGTGGGTACCTCGCCCAGCAGGATTTCCTTGGGCAGCGAATTGGCCGAGGGCTTGAAATTGGCCTCGGCCACCAGCGGGAACACGCCCGGCTGCACCGGCTGCGGGCAGTCGGCGGCACAGAACACCACCAGCGTGGGCTGTCTGGCCGAAAGACGTACGGTGGCGCCGGTGGCAATGACCACGCCGCTGTCAGGTTTGAGCACCAGGGGCGCGGCGCCTTCGGTTTCGATGGTCAGCTCGCCTTGCACCACCACCAGGGTTTCCTGGTGCGGGAAGCGGGCGATGTCGAGGCTGCCTTCGAAACGCAGGCGGCCTGCGCTCATGCCGCCAATGCCCTGCCAGGCAATCTCGCGCATGGCGGCGAAGGGGTCGGAGGCGCCCAGCGCGCCCGGATGGAATGGGGTGGATACGGGGGTGCCGGAGGCACGGTACAACACCAACGCTGCAGTCATTTTTTCTCCTGTTTCCTTGGGGTGGGCGGGACCGTCCGGCCAGCTCGGCTGGTCTCTTGCAGTCCTGCCCGAATCTCTTCTTCATGTCAGACGATGCTACGGCGCCGGCATGTGGCTGTGATTAATGCTCTTCGAATCCAGCATTAAGCCTGGCTTAATGCTGTGAAGCTGCCTCACCCGCCCGGCTTGGCCAGCCGCCAGGCAGACAGAGGGTGACCACGCGGGGATCAGACCGTGATGCCGTCCACCGGCACCAGCGGCCTCTGCGACTGCTGCAGATCGGCATCCGAGCGGTGACAGAGAATCTCTCCGCCATGTTCCATATTGCGGCGGCGTGGCGGCACCACGTTGCACACACCATCGATGCGCTGCGCACAGCGCGGCAGGAAGGCGCAGATCTCGGGGGAAGGATCGACCGCACCGATGGGCGGCAGCTTGTGCTGGCCGGCGCCGGCCACCTGCTCCAGCCAGCCTTGCTGCATGGCCGGGACCGACGACAGCAGCAGGTGCGAATACGGGTGGTAAGGCGGTGCCATCATCGCTTCGCGCGGACGGTTGGCCACCATGCGGCCGGCATAGAGCACCACGATGTCGTCGCAGATGGCGCGCACGGTACTGATGTCATGGCTGATGAACATGTAGGACACCTGCAGCTCGCGGCGCAGTTCGGCCAGCAGTTCCAGGATGGCGGCGGCCACGACCGTATCCAGCGCCGAGGTCACTTCATCGCACAGGATCAGATCGGGCTTGGCCGCCAGGGCGCGGGCCAGGTTCACGCGCTGCTTCTGACCGCCGGACAGTTCGGCCGGCAGGCGGTCGATCACGCTGGAAGGCAGCTTGACCAGATCCAGCAGTTCGGCCGTACGGCGGCGCATGGCATCACCCTTCAGGCCGTGATAGAAGGACAGCGGACGGTTCAGGATGCGGCCGATGGTATGCGCCGGATTGAGCGCCGTGTCGGCATTCTGGAACACGATCTGCACACGGCGGAATTGTTCGCGGGTGCGGCCTTCGAGCGTGGGCGAGAGATTCTCGCCATCGAGCTGGATGCTGCCGCGCGCCGGCGCGATCATGCCGGCCACGGCACGCGCCAGGGTGGTCTTGCCGGAACCGGATTCGCCGATGATACCCACGGTGCTGCCGCGCTGGATGGTGAGGTTGATGTCGTCCAGGATGCGTACGCCCGGCAGGCCCAGGCGATCCGGCGCACCGTAACCGGCGACCAGGCCGCTGATGCGCAGCAGGGGGGCCTTGGCTTGTGCCGGCACGGTCTCTGGCAGGATCTCGCGCAGTTGCACCACGCGTGCAGCGGGGCAGGCAGCGGCGATCAGGCTTTGCGTATAGGTATCGGCGGGCGCATGCAGCACCTGGCCGGTGCTGCCGACTTCACGCACGGCGCCATCGCGCAGCACGATGATGCGGTCGGCCATCTGCGCCACCACGGCCAGGTCGTGGGAGACGTAGACGGCGGTGGTGCCGATTTCCTTGACCACCTTCTTGAAGGCGCGCAGCACTTCGATCTGGGTGGTCACGTCCAGCGCCGTGGTGGGCTCGTCCAGAATGACCAGCTCCGGGTCGGTGATCAGGGCCATGGCCGCCATCACGCGCTGGAGCTGGCCGCCGGACACCTGGTGCGGATAACGTTCGCCGATCTTGTCGGGGTTCGGCAGGGCCAGTGCGCGGAACAGATCGACCGCCTTGCGCATGGCGCCGGCCTTGTCCATCACGCCGTGCTGCAGGGCACTTTCGATCACCTGGTCCATGAGCGTGCGGGCCGGGTTGAAGGCGGCCGCTGCACTCTGGGCGATGTAAGCCACGTGGTGGCCGCGCATGGCCAGCAGGGCCTTCTCATCCATCTGGTCGATCTGGCGCTGACCGATGCGCACCTGGCCACCGGCAATGTGGCAGCCGGCGCGCGCATAACCCAGCAGGGATAGCGCAATGGTGGTCTTGCCGGAACCGGATTCACCGATGAGGGCCACGACTTCGCCCGGCGCCACGGTGAAGCTGACGTTCTTGACGATCTCGACCTCACTGCCGTCATCCTTGCGGGCATTCACGCGCAGGCCCTGCACCTCCACCAGTGGCCGCTGCGCTGCTGCGCCAGCCGCACCGCCGGCACCGGCGCCGTTTTCCTTGCCGAGGAAGATATCGAATTGCTTCACGGGCTTACTCCTTGGCAGCGCGCTTGCTGCGCAGGTTATCGATCAACAGGTTCACGCCGATGGTCAGCGAGGCAATCGCCAGCGCCGGCATGATCACCGCCAGGGCACCCTCGCCCAGGCCGGAAATGTTTTCGCGTACCAGCGAGCCCCAGTCGGCGTCCGGCGGTTGCACGCCCAGCGAGAGGAAGCTCAGGCCCGACAGCAGCAGCACCACGTAGACGAAGCGCAGACCGAAATCGGCCATCACGGGACGGATCATGTTGGGCAGCATTTCCACCGTCATGATGTACCACACGCCCTCGCCGCGCGCCCGTGCGGCCTGCACGTATTCCATGGCCTGCACGTTGACTGCCAGCGAACGCGCGATGCGGTAGGCGCCGGGCATGTAGGTGATGGCGGCGGTGAGCACCAGCAGGAACATGGAGGAACCGAAGGTGGCCACCATCATCAGCGCGAACATCTTGCTGGGAATGGAGATCAGGGCATCGAGTGCACGGCTGATGACGGCATCGCGCCAGCCGCCCGAGAAGGCCGCGAAGAGCGCGATGGCCGTGCCGGAGAGGCTGGCCACCAGGGTCGACAGCAGGGCCAGGCCGATGGTGGCGCGGGTGCCGAAGAGGATGCGGCTCAACATGTCACGGCCCAGGTAGTCGCTGCCCAGCAGGAACTTGTGGCTCATGCCGGAGAACACGTCGGTATCGACAATGGCGGTAGCGTCATAGGGCGAGAGGCTGGGGCCGATGATGGCCATCAGGATCCAGAAGCCGACGATGGCCATGCCGATCCAGGCCATGGTCGAGTGGCGGCGTACGCGCCTGGCCGGTGCGGTGGCCGCAGCCACAGGCGCGCCGGCTTCGCTGCCGGTAGAGTCGTGGAGAGCTTTCATCGGGTCTTCAACCTTGGATTGGAAACAATGGCCAGCACATCGGCGGTGAGCACCAGCAGCAGGTAGCCGGCGCAGAAGATCATGGAACAGGCTTGCACCAGCGGCATGTCGCGGGTGGTCACGGCATCGATCATCAAGGTGGCGATGCCGGGGTAATTGAAGATGCTTTCGACGATGATGACACCGCCCAGCAGGTAGGACAGGCTCAGCGCCACCGCATTGGCAATCGGCCCGATGGCGTTGGGCAAGGCATGGCGCAGCACGATGCGGGTGCGCTTGACACCTTTCAACAAGGCCATCTCGGCGTAGGACGAACGCAACTGGTCGATCACGGCGGCGCGCGTCATGCGCGTCATCTGGGCCACGATCACGCAGCACAGGGTCAGCACCGGCATGGCATAGGCCTTGACGAAGGCACCCAGGGTGTCTGCATCGCCCACATGCGACAGGGCCGAGAGCCAGCGCAGCTTGACCGCGAAGATCATCACGGCCACGGTGGCCACCAGAAATTCCGGCACCGACACCATCGATACCGCACTGACGTTGACGGCGCGATCAAAGAAGGAACCGCGATACATGGCCGAGAAGATGCCCAGGAACAGCGCCAGCGGCACCGACACCAGGGCCGTCACGGCGGCCAGCATGAGCGAGGCCGGCAGGCGGCCGCCAATCATCTGCGCCACCGGCACATTGTTGACCAGTGACATGCCGGGATTTCCTGACAGCAGATTGCCCAGCCAGTGCGCGTAACGCACCGGGGCCGGCAGATCCAGACCATATTGCAGGCGCAGTGCGGCCACCGTCTCGGGCGTGGCCGCCTGGCCCAGCGCGGTCTGGGCGGCGTCGCCCGGCAACAGGTTGGTGATGAAGAATATGCCGGCCGAGACCAGCAGCAGCGTCAGCACCGCCTGCAGGAGGCGACGCACGATCAGACGCAGGACCATTCCATTCATAGCTTTCCTCGGTAACGAGTGGCGGGGCCGGCCATCAAGATGGACCGGTCCCGCGCGACTTCCACTGACAGCGTGCGTCAGGCGTGAGACTTTCCCGTACTCACGCGTCCAGCCAGACGTACTCGGCGCAGGTGTAGTTCATGAACGCACCCAGCGGCACCGGATCGATGCCCTTGACCTTGGTGCTCATGCCTTCCAGATTGATGATGAAGACCGGGATGCCCAGGCCGCACTTCTCGTGGATCATGGTCTGCAGGTCGGCATACATGGCTTTGCGCTTGGTGAAATCGGTCTCGCCGCGGGCGGCCACCACCAACTGGTCGAACTGCGGATTCTTCCAGCCCGATTCGTTCCACTGTGCATCCGACTTGAAAAACTGCGTGAGCAGGATGTCGGCGCTGGGGCGCGGATTGATGTTGCCGAAGCCGACCGGCACCTTCATCCACTGATTGGACCAGTAACCATCGGCAGGCACGCGCTTGACATCCAGTTTCAGCCCGATCTTGGCGGCGCTCTGCTGCATCAGCACGGCCATGTCGACCGAACCGGTGGCGGCCACCGAGGCCACGATGGGGATGGTGCTGCCCAGCACGCCGGCCTTCTCCAGGTGGAACTTGGCCTTGTCCGGATCGTAGGGACGCTGCGGCAGGCCGGCGAAGTAGAAGCGGTTGGTCGGGTCGATCGGCTGGTCGTTGGCGGTGACGGCATAGCCACGGAAGGCGGCCATCTTGATCTGTTCGCGGTCCAGCAGGTACTTCATGCCCAGGGTGAAGTCCATGCTGTTGCCCGGTGCCTGGTCCTGGCGGATGACCAGGTCGGTGTACTGACCCGACTTGGTTTCCATGACGGTGTAGCCCGGGGTGCCCTTGACGCGGCCGGTGGAGCGGGCGTTGACGTCGTTGATCCAGTGCACGTCGCCGGAGAGCAGCGCATTGACGCGCGCGGCTTCGTCGGGGATGCCGAACAGTTCGACTTCGTCCAGGTAGGGCAGGCCCGGCTTCCAGTAATTCTCGTTGCGTACGCCGATGGTGCGCACGCCCGGGGTGAATTCCTTGAGCTTGAAGGCGCCGGTCCCGTTGGGGGTGCTGAAGTTGGTGGTGCCATCGCGGATGATGAGGAACTGCGCGGTGGCCAGGATCACCGGCAGGTCGGCGTTGGCGCTGGTGAGCTTGATCTGGACTTCGTTGGGGCCGGTGGCCTTGACCGACTCGAACTGGTCGGCCACGACCTTGACCTTGGACGCGGTGGCCGGATCCTTGTGGCGCATGATGGAATAGACCACGTCAGCCGGGGTGAACGGCTTGCCGTCGTGGAAGACCACGCCCTTCCTCAGCTTGACGGTCCAGGTGATGGCGTCGGTGGTCAGCATTTCTTCGGCCAGCACCATTTGCGGCGCGAGCTTGCCATCGAGCTTGGTCAGGCCGTTGTAGAACATGTGCACCCGGGTGTAGTCGGTGGAGTGCGCGGTCTTGGCCGGGTCGAGTGTGTCAGCGGTGGAGCTGGTCTGGGTAGCGATGCGCATCTTGCCGCCGCGCTTGCCGGTCTGCGCCATGACGCTGCCGCTGGCGGTCAACAGGCCCGTGCCGCCAACCGTCATGAGGCTGCCAGCCAGCAGGGTACGCATCATGTCGCGGCGGGTGAAGCCGCCCTGCACGTGTTCCAGCGCGTCGCCGGTGATGATGGAACCCTCTTGGGGGTGATGTCCGTTTTCCTGCTTGCTCATGAAATGCCTCACGATAAAAGTTCAACCACGAAGACCACTGGTCTGCTTTGCCGTCTGCGTTTTGCAGATCCCTCCGGAGAGCAGACCGCCTGTTGGTCCCGCCACACTCCTCGCAACATTGATACCAGGGCGGGAGCACGCCGGGGAAATGCGAGAACTGCGCGGGAGCCTTGCGCTCCCGCCGTCCCCTGTCTTACAGACCGAGTACGCCCGGCAGGCCGGAGATATCCTTGATCTCGGTGTAGCCGTAGTGCGGGGTCGAGGGCTCATGACCACGGGCCACGAAGACCTTGTTCTTGATGCCCATGTCGGAAGCCGGCATGAGGTCGTAGCGCAGGCTGGAAGAAACGTGCAGCACGTCTTCCGGATTGCAGTTCAGGTTGTCCAGCATGTACTCGAAGGCGCGCAGGCGCGGCTTGTAGGCTTGGGCCTGCTGGGCGGTGAAGACCTTGTGGAAGGGTGCGCCCAGTTGCTCGACGTTGTGCATGATCTGGCTGTCGTCGGCATTGGAGAAGATCACCAGCGGGAATTCCTTGGCCACCTTGGAGAGGCCCGCCGGTACGTCGGCGTGCGGACCCCAGGTCGGCACGGCCTTGTAGAAGGCACCGGTTTCCTCGTCATTGGTCTTGATGCCCCAACGTTCACAGGTGCGGGTGATGGCGTTCTTGCAGACCTGTTCGTAGGGCTTCCACTGGTCCAGAACTTCATCCAGGCGGTACGCCGCGAACTGGCGCAGGAAGAACGGCATGTCTTCGGCCGAGACACGGTCGGCATAGATCTTCTGGGCGGTTTCCGACATCTGGAAACGGGTCAGGGTGCCGTAGCAATCGAAGGTAATGAACTTGGGCTTGAAAATGCTCATGAAAAATCGTCCTGTCAAAAATGGGGGGGCGCATCACCTGTCGGCCCTGCGCTGGATGCTGCTTGCTTGCGGGATTGCGGGTCAGTGCATGAGAAGGATTACAACATAGCGAAACCTGCGGTTTATTCCTTTTTGACCGGGCCGCGAAACAGAAATATGTGTTTTCGGCGGTCCAATCAGCATAGCTTGCCGAGCAGTGCAGCAATGCGAGTCGGGTGCGCCGCTTTGGGGCATTTTCACCAAGCTGGTGCGAATCGTGTCCGCCCGCCGGTCCGTCTCCGGGGCTGCATTCGTACAGGCCGTTCATCATCGGCACCGGCCTGCACGCCTCGCTGCACTGCCTGGGCAGAGCCTGCGGGGCTGCACCATGCTACTGCCGATGGCGCCCAATTTTGTGCCGAGAAGAGGGGGCAGATCGCCATAAGATTGCGAATTGGCGGGTCCGAAGACCGCCGCTCTGTGCCGCACCGGGTGCATCATCGCTGGGGTAGCGTTGCGGGCCCGGCCTGCGGACAGGCTCGGCAACGCAAGAAGGCTGGAAGACAGAAACCATTTATATGATTTGGCGGAGCAGGGTCGATCTACCCCGGACTTCATCCGCCTCGCCACCGTATCGACAAGGACACGCTGCATGACCACCGAAAGCACACTCCCGGCCAGTGAGGCCATCCAGACCACCCTGCGTCCCATGCGCCCGGAGGACCTGCCCAGTTGCCACGCCATGAGTCTGCACCTGTACTGGCCGCATCGACTGGCCGACTGGCAGTTCCATCATCAGGTCAGCAGCAGTTGGGCAGTCGAACTGGAACAGCCCGATGGCACGCGCAGCGTGGCCGGCAGCGGCATGCTCTGTCCGCTGGGTGAGGACTACGCCTCGCTGGGTCTGGTCATCATCACCGATGCCCTGCAAGGCCGGGGCCTGGGCCGTGCCATGATGCAGCGCCTGCTGCAGGACGCCGGGGCGCGCAATGTCATCCTCAATGCCACCGAGGCCGGACGCCCGCTCTATGAAAAGCTGGGCTTTGTCGTCACCGATACCCTGAGCCAGCACCAGAGCACCACCGCACGGGCCACCCCGGTGCTGGCGCCGGATGCCCGCATCCGTGCGCTGCGCAAGGAGGAATTGCCGCTCCTGCTGGCGCTGGATCGTCAGGCCAGCGGCATGGACCGCAGCGCCCTGCTGGAGCCGCTGCTGGCAAGCTCGGAAGTGGCCGTGCTGGAACAGGCGGGCCAGGTCAAGGGCGTGGCCTATCTGCGCGAGTTCGGTCGTGGCCGCGTGATCGGTCCGGTCATCGCCAGCAATGTGGAGGATGCCAAGACACTCATCGCCCATTGGGTCAACGCCTGTCCGGGCGCCTATCTGCGCATCGACGTGCCGGGTCGTACCGGACTCAAGCCCTGGCTGGAGGAGATCGGCCTGACCTGCGTGGACAACGTGGTCAGCATGTGCCGTGGCACCCCGCCCGCACCTGCGACACAGTGGCGCACCTATTCCATGATCAACCAGGCACTGGGCTGAACGGCCCCGACAAGACCACCATGACTTTTCTCTACAAGGCCGATCCGGTACGCGGCGCCGAATGGGCGCAACTGTTTGCCGAGAAGGCACCCGAACTGCCCTTCCAGATCTGGCCACATGAAGGCGATGGCGCCAGCGTGCGCTATCTGGCCGCATGGACGCCGCCGGACGATATCGCGCAACGCTTTCCCAACCTGGAAATCCTGTTCTCGGTGGGGGCCGGCATCGACCAGTTCGACATGTCCACCCTGCCGCCGGAGCTGCCCGTGGTGCGCATGACCGAGCCCGGCATTGCCGCCGGCATGGTGCAGTACGTGACGCACGCCGTGCTGGGCCTGCATCGCGACAGCCGCATTTACGCGCGCCAGCAGCGCGACCAGGTATGGCGCGCCCATCGCGTGCGCCCGGCCTCGGCCTGCCGCGTGGGCGTGCTGGGACTGGGCATGCTGGGTCGCGCAGCGCTGCAGCAGTTGCACGGGCTGGGCTTTCCCTGCGCAGGATGGAGCCGTTCGGCGCACCAGATGGACGGCATCGATTGCTACAGCGGCAGCGATGGCCTGCGCGACTTCCTGGCCCGCACCGATGTGCTGGTGTGTCTGGTGCCGCTGACCGAGGACACGCGCGGCCTGCTCAATGGCGCGCTGTTTGCGCAATTGCCGCGCGGAGCCGCCCTGGTCAACGTCGGACGCGGCGGCCATCTGGTGGAAGACGATCTGCTGGCCGCCTTGAATGACGGCCAGTTGAGCGCCGCCGTACTGGACGTGTGCGAGACCGAACCCTTGCCGCAGGGCCACCCGTTCTGGACGCATCCCGACATCGTGCTCACGCCCCACATCGCCAGCATGACCCAGCCCGATGGCGCCGTCGATGCGGTGCTGGAGAACCTGCGCCGCCATCGCGCGGGCCTGCCCCTGTTGGGCCTGATCGACCGCCGGCGCGGTTACTGAGTCCAACTGCCCCCGACCGGAGATGCCGCATGGCAAACAAAATGCCGAACGCCCCTGACACAACGGCACGCCATGCCGCAGGCCGCGGGCAGTTCGCGTCACCTCTCTGGCCAATGCGTTCTATCCTTGATGGCATGGCGAAGTGCGTCAGCGCCCCTTCCCTGCCCCCATTCACTTCCTGACCCTGAAGCCCCGACCATGAAGCTGGAATCCTACTGGACCGATTCTGCACCGCTGTTCATCTCCCCCACGCGCGAGCTGCCCAGGCAGGTCGACGTGGCCATCGTCGGCGGCGGCTTCACCGGCTTGTCGGCCGCTCTGGCACTGGCAAAACGCGGCGCCTCGGTAGTCGTGCTGGAAGCCGGCCCGCACGTGGCCGCCGAAGCCTCGGGGCGCAACGGCGGCCACGTCAACAACGGCCTGGCGGTGGACTATGCGGAGGTCGCGGCCAAGGTCGGCGTGGAGCGCGCGCGGGCCTGGTATCACGCCTATGACGACGCGGTCGATACGGTGGCGCGGCTGGTGGAGGAAGAACAGATAGCCTGCGATTTCCTGCGCCACGGCAAGCTCAAGATGGCCACCAAACCCTATCAGATGGAGGCCCTGCAACGCAGCGCCGACCGCCTCATCGCCGATGGCGTGGACAGTGACGTGGAAATCCTCGATGCGGCCCGCGTGCAGGCCGAGGTGCAGAGCGAGCGCTTCCATGGCGGACTGCTCTACAAACGCAGCGGCCAGATGCACATGGGCCGCTTCGCCTACGGCCTGGCCACGGCGGCAGAGCGCCATGGCGCGGCCATCCATACCGGCACCGAAGTGCGGCGACTGGAACGCATCGGTGACACGCACGCGCATCGCGTCCATACCGCGCGCGGCACCGTCATCGCCAAGCAGGTGCTGCTGGCCACCGGTGCCAGCCGTCACGGTGCCTATGGCAGCTTCGGCTGGCTGCGCCGGCGCATCGTGCCCGTCGGCAGCTTCATCGTGGTGACCGAACCGCTGGGTGCCGAACGCGCTGCGGCCCTGCTGGCCAAGCAACGTACCTACACCACGGTGGCCAACATCCACCACTATTTCCGCATGACGCCCGATACCCGCCTGGTCTTCGGTGGCCGGGCGCGCTTTGCGATTTCCAGCCCGCAATCCGATGCGGCCAGCGGCGAGATCCTGCGTCAGGGCCTGCACCAGACCTTCCCGCAACTGGGCCAGGTGCGCCTGGACTACTGCTGGGGCGGGCTGGTCGACATGACCCGCGACCGCCTGCCGCAAGCCGGTGAACGCGATGGCCTGTATTACTCCATGGGCTACAGCGGCCATGGCACCCAGATGTCGGTACACATGGGCCAGTGCATGGCGCGGGTGCTGGCCGGCGACACGCTGGCCAACCCCTGGCGTGAACGCGAGTGGCCGGCCATCCCTGGTCACTTCGGCCCGCCCTGGTTCCTGCCGGTGATCGGCCTGTATTACCAGATCAAGGACAAGTTGGCGTGATGACGCGCCGCCGGCTGCATTAACTTTTATTGAATGCTCGTTGATAGCTGCATTAACTTTTGCTGAATGCTCACCATGACCTCTCTGACTCTGACTCTGCAACGCCAGGACCTGATGCCCGGCACCCAACTGATCGGCGCCGAGTGGCGCGCTGCGGCCGATGGCCGTGTGCTGGAGGTGACCGACCCGGCCACCGGCCAGGTGTTCGCCACCGTCCCTGACGGCAGTGCTGCCGATGCCCGCGCCGCCGTCGATGCCGCCGTCGCCGCCTTCCCGGCCTGGCGTGCCACGCCGGCCAAGCAGCGCGCCACCATCATCAAGCGCTGGAACGACCTGCTGCTGGCGCACCAGGAAGACCTTGGTCGCCTGATCTCGCGCGAGCAGGGCAAGCCGCTGGCCGAAGCCAAGGGTGAAGTGGCCTATGCCGCCAGCTATGTGGAATGGTTCGGCGAGGAAGCCACGCGCGCCAATGGCGACATCATCCCGGCACCGGTCAGTGGTCGTCGCATGATGGCGCTGAAGGAACCGGTCGGTGTGGTGGCGGCCATCACGCCTTGGAATTTCCCGGCGGCGATGATCGCCCGCAAGATCGCCCCGGCCCTGGCTGCGGGCTGCACGGTGGTCTGCAAGCCGGCCGAGGATACGCCGCTGACCTCGCTGGCGCTGATCCGCCTGGCGCTGGAAGCAGGCGTGCCGGCTGGCGTCATCAACATCGTCACCGCCTCGCGCGAACGCACCCCGGAAGTGGTCGACGTGTGGCTGGCCGACGGGCGCGTGCGCAAGATCAGCTTCACCGGATCGACCGCCGTGGGCAAGCACCTGGCGCGTCATTCGGCCGATACGCTCAAGAAACTCTCGCTGGAACTGGGGGGCAACGCGCCCTTCATCGTCTTTGACGATGCCGATGTGGATGCCGCCATCGATGGCGTGATGGCCGCCAAGTTCCGCAATGGCGGCCAGACCTGCGTGAGCCCCAATCGCATCTACGTGCAGGACAAGGTCTATGAAGCCTTCGTGGCCAAGCTGGGCGCGCGGGTCGCAGCGCTCAAGGTCGGTCCGGCCACCGATGCTGCCTCGCAGATCGGCCCCATGATCAATGCCCGCGCCATCGCCAAGATCGACCAGCACGTGCGCGATGCCATCGAACGGGGTGCGCGCGTGATCACCGGGGGCAAGCGCCTGCAGGGTCCCGGCTTTGAAAGCGACAACTACTACGCGCCTACCGTGCTGGCCAACGTCACCGGCGCGATGCAGTGCAGCTGCGAAGAGACCTTCGGACCGGTGGCGCCAATCACCCGCTTCGCCACCGAAGAGGAAGTGATCCTCGCCGCCAATGCCACGCCCTTTGGCCTGGCGGCCTATTTTTACTCGACCGATGTGCGCCGCATCCATCGCGTCACCGATGCCCTGGAAAGCGGTATCGTGGGCGTCAACGAAGGTGCGCTGGCGGCGGAAGCCGCGCCCTTCGGCGGTGTGAAGGAATCCGGTTATGGCCGTGAAGGTTCGGTACATGGCCTGGATGATTACCTGCATACCAAATACGTTTGCCAGGGCCAGCTCTGAGGCAGGCTTTGCACTGCCGCCCCTCCCACTGAAACCAACAGGAGTCCCCATGCCCGCGCTGTCCACCCACGATCCCGAGACCGTCCGCGCGCCCTTGCCCGATCTGCTCTTGCGGCCCATGGCCGCAGATGACCTGGGCCACTGCCACCGGCTGTCGCTGCGCTTCAAGTGGCCGCACCGGCTGGAAGACTGGAATTTCCTGCTGCAGATGGGGCAAGGCTACCTGCTCGAAAATACGGCATCGGATGCCCCGCTGCGCACGGTGGGCAGCGTGGTCTGCACCACCTATGGCGAGCACCACGCAGTCATTGGCATGTTGCTGGTGCAGACCGAGTTGCAGCGGCGCGGCCTGGGACGGCGGCTCATGCAGCACGCCGCCAGCCAGGTCAATGGCCGCAGCCTCATCGTCAATGCCACGGCTGCCGGCATGCCGCTCTACAAGCAACTGGGTTTCGTGCAGCAGGATGTGCTGCACCAGTTCCAGGGATCCTCGGCGCAACCGGTGCTGGTCTCACTGCCACCGGGCGAGCGCGTGCGGCCGATGGGCAAGAATGACGTGCATCGCCTGCTGGAACTGGATGCCCAAGCCACCGGCATGGATCGCAGCAAGCTGCTGCTGGCACTGCTGGAGATGTCGGAAGGTGTGGCACTGGACCGTGATGGCGAGATGCTGGGCTTTGCGCTGGTGCGCCGCTTCGGCCACGGGCGCGTGATCGGGCCGGTGGTGGCGCCGGACGCGGAACGTGCCAAGGGATTGATCGCGCACTGGATCAATACCTATTCGGATTCGTTCATCCGCATCGACGTATTCGAATCGAGCGGCCTGCCGGCCTGGTTCGACAAGCTGGGCCTGACCTGCGTGGACCACGTCACGCGCATGTGCAAGGGTGAAGCGCCGGCGCGCGATGCGGGCATGCAGCTGTTTTCCATCGTCAATCAGGCGCTAGGCTGAGGTGGTCGTGCTGCTGCCGCAGAAAATGCCGCAGCAGCGCGCAAAACCCATGAAGATGCTTTTTCAGGCCCGCATCTTGCGCATCGGCTGCGAGGCCAGGGGCATAGGATAGAACACATGCCGGTTGTGCCGTTTGCCTGCACGGCCTTGTTCAACGCATCTTCAGCGAGTCCATCTCTATGCAAACTTCCGCCCTGGCCGCGCTTGACCGCAGCCACCTGATCCACCCTGTTGCCAGCTTCCGCGAACATGAAGAGCTGGGCCCCATCATCCTCAAGTCCGGCCAGGGTGCCTACCTGACCGACCACCAGGACAAGCAGTTGCTGGATGCCTTCTCGGGCCTGTGGTGCGTCAATACCGGGTATGGTCAGCAGAGCGTGATCCGCGCGGCCACCGAGCAGATGCAGCGCCTGCCGTATGCCACCGGCTATTTCCACTTCGCCTCGGAACCGGCCATCCTGCTGGCCAAGAAGCTGGTGGACATCAGCCCGGCATCGTTGAAGCACGTCTACTTCACGCTGGGCGGCTCGGACGCGGTAGATGCGGCCATTCGCTACATTACGCACTATCACAATTCCATCGGCAAGCCGGGCAAGAAGCATTTCATCTCGCTGCAACGCGGTTATCACGGCTCGTCTTCCGTGGGGGCGGGCCTGACGGCGCTGCCCAATTTCCATTTCAATTTCAACCTGCCGCTGCCGACCCAGCATTACCTGCCCTCGCCTTATCCCTACCGCAGCGAGCTGCAGGGTGACGAAGCGATCATCGCGGCCTCGGTGCAATCGTTGCGCGACAAGGTCGCCGAACTGGGCGCGGACAATGTCGCCGCCTTCTTCTGCGAACCGATCCAGGGCTCGGGTGGCGTGGTGGTGCCGCCCAAGGGTTGGTTGAAGGCCATGCAGCTGGCCTGCAATGCACTGGACATTCTGTTCGTGGTGGACGAAGTCATTACCGGTTTCGGGCGCACCGGTCCGATGTTCGCCTGCCTGGATGAGGACGTGCAGCCCGACCTGATGACCATGGCCAAGGGCCTGACCGCGGGTTACGCGCCCATGGGTGCGGTGATGATGTCGGACCGCATCTACAACGGTATTGCCGATGGCGCGCCGATGAGCACCGTGGTCGGCCATGGCCAGACCTACTCGGCCCATCCGGTCAGTGCGGCGGTGGCGCTGGAGGTCCTGCGGCTGTATGAGGAAGGCGGCCTGCTGGAAAACGGCCGCCGTCTGGAACCGGTGTTTGCCGGTGGCCTGCGCGCGCTGCTGGATCATCCGCTGGTGGGCGATGCCCGCAGCCGGGGCCTGCTGGGTGCGCTGGAACTGGTGGCCGACAAGACGACCAAGGCGCGCTTCGCGCCGGAACTGAAGCTGCATGATCGCATCTTCCAGGTGGCCTATCGGCACGGGCTGGTGTTCCGCGCCTTTGGCGACAACATCCTCGGCTTCGCACCGGCGCTGTGCTATACCGAAGACGATTTTGCGCTGATGTTTGCGCGTCTGCGGGCCATCCTCGATGAAGTGCTGGCCCAAGCCGAGGTTCGCCAGGCCGTGCGCTGAAGCGGCCAATGCGAGTATCGCCTCCTGTCCGATGGGGAAATCACGGCGGGAGGGGTTAAAATGCCCTGCTACATCCTGCCGGACTTCGCTGCGTGACACACGCGCGCAAGACCGGCAGGCTGAGTCGAATAACCCGAGGCAACATGATGACTAACGGCGCGTTGAAACTGGACCGGATCGATCTGAGGATTTTGTGTCACCTGCAGCAAAATAGCCGCATTACCAATGTAATCCTGGCCGACGCCGTCGGCCTCTCCCCCAGCCCCTGCCTGATCCGCGTCAAGCGCCTGGAGAAGGCTGGCTACATCAGCGGCTATGGCGCCTATATCCGCCTGGAAAAGCTGGCCGACGTCCAGATCGTCTTCACCGAAGTGACGCTGTCGGACCATCGCCGCGAAGACTTCGCCAAGTTCGAAGCCACCATCCGCAATGTCGATGAGATCATCGAATGCCATCTGGTCAGCGGTGGCTATGACTACCTGCTCAAGTTCATGACCCGCAGCGTGGTGCACTACCAGAGCGTGATCGAGTCGCTGCTGGAACAGAACCTGCGCATCGAGAAGTATTTCAGCTACATCGTCATCAAGTCGCCGTTCATCAAGCACCACTACCCGCTGGAAAAGTTCATCCAGACCTGAGTCCGCTGGCGGGCCATCGCCCGTTGGCGGGCCGCGCGGCCCCTTCTGCGCAAGTTCCTTCATTTCGCCCCGCAAGCGCCGTCCCCGCGCGCCTGCCCCTGGCGGCTGCCTGAGCCGCCATCACGACAGGCCGCAACGGCCCGCTTGCAGCATCTCCATCCAATCTCCACAAAAACCCCCGGAAATCCCCACCATCGGTCAGCAAACTGCCCTTTACTTTTGTAAAGATGCGCCGTTAACCTTCGGGTGTGCTGACGGACCGTCAGTTTCTCAAATTACTAGAAAATCATCGTTATTCAGGGGTCAACATGGCAACTTCCACGGGGACGGTATCGACATCGGCCGGTCCGCTTGACGTCGCGACGCTGGTCAATCAGCTCATTGCGGTGGAGAGCAAATCCAGACTCACACCACTGAAGGCCAAGGAAAGCGGGTTCAATACGCTCATCTCCGCCTATGGTTCGCTCAAGAATGCGCTATCGAGCTACCAGAGTGCGTTGAAGCTCATGACGGCCGCCAGCTTCAGCGCCCAGAAGACTACCGTCTCCAACGCCGGCGCCGGCAGCAACCTGACCACCGATCCGTTCACGGCCGAGGCCAACAGCGACGATTCGACCAAGGTCCTGGCGCAGAAGCTCAAATCCGGCGGCTATGCCAGCGGCACCACCTTCAATGCCGGCGACTCCATCGCCATCAAGGTCGGCACCGGCTCGCCCCGCTTCATCACCTTGCAGGCCAATGCCACGCTGGCCGGGGTGCGTGACGCCATCAACGCCGCCAAGGCGGGCGTGTCGGCCTCCATCGTGACCGATGGCAGCGGCGCCCATCTGGTGCTGGAAGCCAATACCGGCGGCACGGCCAACACCATCAAGCTCACGGCCAACAACTCGCTGGCGGGGCTGAACTACGACCCGGCGGTCGCGGGCTCGGTCACCCAGATCCAGGCCCCGCGCGACGCCACCAAGGCCGCCGCCGGCAAGTACAGCATCGGCGTGAACCAGCTGGCGCAGGCGGTCAAGGTCAGTTCGGCCGGCATCGCACCGGGCACGACCTTCGACAATGGCGTGCTGGCCATCAAGACCGGCAACGGCTCGACCACCCTGATCCAGCCCAAGTCCAACACCTTGGCCGGCGTGCGCGACGCCATCAATGCCAGCGAGGCGGGCGTGAATGCGGCCATCGTCAGCGACGGCAGCAACGACCACCTGGTGCTGACCGCCAAGGACAGCGGTGCGGCCAACAGCCTGCGGGTGAGCGGCACGGGCAATTTCGCGGTGTTCAACTTCGACCCGAGCGGCACCGTCACCACCACCGGCGTGGCGACCAACCAGACCTATGGCACGGGCAGCCTGACGCTGCAGGTGGGCAGCACGTCCTTCACCATCACCCCGAGCGATCTCGACAACAGCGGCGCGATCGGACTGAACGACGTGATGAAGGCCATCAACGATGCCGGCACCGGGGTCACCGCCAGCATCAGCAATGACGGCAGCAAGGACCATCTGGTGCTGACCCCGGCCGGCAATGCGCCCATCAAGCTGGTCGGCAGCAATGACTACGCCGACCTGGCCGGCAGCAGCATGGGGCAGTTGGCCAAGGCGCAGGATGCCCGGCTGACCATCGATGGCGTGGCCGTGACCAGCACCACCAACAAGGTCAGCAATGCGATTTCGGGGGTGACGCTCAATCTGACCAAGCTCACCACCCCGGCCGACGACTTTTCGCTGTCCGTCACCAACGACACCAGCGGTCTGACCACGGCGGCCAACAGTTTCGTGAGCGCCTACAATACGCTGGCCAAGGCGGTCGCCAACCTCACCAGGCAGACCCCGTCCACCACCAAGGGCCAGGCCAGTACCGGCTCCCCGCTGGCAGCCGAGTCCTCGGTACTGAGCATGATGGCGCAGATCCGCAGCACCATGCTGGGTGCGCTGGGCGCGGACGGTCGCATGAATCTCTCGCAGGTGGGGATCTCGTTCCAGAAGGATGGCACGCTGGCGCTGGAGGCCAGCAAGCTGACGGCGGCGGGCAACAAGGATTTCGAGGCGGTCAGCAATCTCTTCAGCGGCGCCGGCGGCGTGGTACCCAAGCTGCAGAAGGTGATGGACAGCATCCTCGGCGACAGCGGCACGCTGGCCGCCAAGACCCGCGGGCTGCAGGACAGCCTCAAGATCGTGACCGACCAGCAGAGCGCCGCCAATACACGACTGCAGAACCTGAAGGACAACTACACCAACCAGTTCAACCGGCTCAATCTCACGCTGGCGACCATGCAGTCGCGGCAAAGCTATCTGACGCAGCAGCTGGCGAAGTTGTCCAAGTCGTCGTGATGAACAGGGTCGCGCCAGATGGCGTGGCCGGGGAAGCGGTGACACCCGTTTGCAGGGAGCGCGTCGCCGCTGCATCGAAGAAATCCCAAGTTGCTCCGCTTCATCCGAAGCCCAATGGATTCTGGCAACGCATGTTCGCGGCACGGCATGATGGAAGGCTATGGAACCCTCACCTGCGACGCGTCTTCCCGCATCTCGATGCGCACCGCTCAGTGGCACAACATCGCAAGGCCATCCATGATGCACTGGAAACGAACCGGCAATTGCGTAACCGCATCGCCCATCACGAACCGATATTCCATCGTGCGCTGGAGGCCGAGTATCGATTGATCGGCCAACTGATCGCGTGGCGTTCACCACAGACCTTCTGCCGGATGCACCAGCACCAGCAAATCACCACCTGGCTGGCCGCCCGTCCATAGATGGCGCGGTATCGTTATACTGGTTGTCTACCTCATGACGACAACAAGCACCTTGCAGCGTGCAAACCAGGAATGGAGACACAGTGACCACCCTCAACTACCTCGATGACTTCCAACCCGGCCAGGTATTGCGCTCGCCGGGCACGCTCACCGTGAGCGCCGAAGAGATCAAGCAGTTCGCCCAACAATACGATCCCCAACCCTTTCACCTCGACGAAGCGGCGGCGCAGCAGACTTTCTTCCGCGGCCTGGCCGCCAGCGGCTGGCATACTGCCGCGCTGACCATGCGCCTGCTGGTCGATACCCTGCACATCCAGGGCGGCATCATCGGTGCCGGCTTCGATGAATTCCGCTGGCCGCGTCCGACACGTCCGGGCGATGTGCTGCGTCTTGAAGCGGAAGTGCTCGGCATCAAGACCTCGCAATCCAAGCCGCAGCAGGGTTTCCTCAACCATCGTGTGACCACCTACAACCAGCACGACGAAGCCGTGCTCATCATGACCGGCAACCTGCTGGTACCGCGCCGCAGCCCGGGCTGAACGCTTACGCGGCGTCGGGCTGGCGTGCCGGATGCGCCTGCTCGAAAGCGGGCAGCGCATTGCAGGCAGCCTCGATGGCGCACAGCGTCGGGTACGGTGCCATGTCCACTTCGAAACGGCGTGCGTTGAAGATCTGCGGAACCAGGAAGCAATCGGCCATGGTCGGGGCGTCGCCCACGCAGAAGTGACCACGTGTGGTATCGGCTGCCAGCTGTTGCTCCAGCGCCGTGAAACCAAGCTTGATCCAGTGCTGGATCCAGGCCGTCTTCTGCGCTTCATCCACTGCAAGCGTGTGCTTGAGATAACGCAGTACGCGCAGATTGTTCAGCGGATGAATCTCGCAGGCGATGGCCAGCGAAAGCTCACGGATGCGCGCGCGCGCAAAGGCGTCGCCAGGTAACAGCGATGGCGTGGGATAGCGCTCGTCCAGATACTCCAGCATCGCCATGGATTGCGTGAGCAAGCGGCCCTGGTCGGCCAGCACCGGAACCAGCGCATGCGGATTCAATTGCGTGAAGGCGGGCAGCAACTGCTCACCGCCCTGGTTCAACAGATGCACGGCCGCCGTCTCGTAGGCCACGCCCTTGAGATTGAGCGCGATGCGCACGCGATAGGAGGCCGAGCTGCGGAAATAGCTGTAGAGAGTCGTCATGCGCTTGCTTGCTCCAGAAAAGAAGATCGGATCATGCCAGGCTGCGCGCAGGCAGCACGGTCCCGGCCGCCTCGCCGAAACCGATGGTCGGCAGGCCATCGCGGCGCGCTACTGCGCGCAGGATGATGGTATCGCCATCTTCCAGGAAGACGCGCTTCTCGCCATTGGCCAGGGTCAGCGGCGACTTGCCGCCACTGCTCAGCTCCAGCAGCGAACCGGCCTGATCGGCTGCCGGTCCGGACAGGGTCCCCGAACCGAAGAAGTCGCCCGGACGCAGATTGCAGCCATTGACGGTATGGTGCGTGACCAGTTGCGCCACGGTCCAGTAGGCGTCCCGATAATTGCCCAGCGAAAGCCGCTGCGGCGCACTGCCGGCTTCACGCATGGCGGCGGTCTGGATCAGCACTTCCAGTTCGATATCGAAGGCGCCACTCTGGCGCAGGGTCGGTGCATCCAGATAGGGCAGCGGCTGTGGATCGTCCTCCGGACGCGTCCAGGCGCAACGGTAAGGTGCCAGTGCTTCCAGGGTCACGATCCAGGGCGAAATGGTGGAAGCAAAGCTCTTGGACAGGAAGGGGCCCAGCGGCTGGTATTCCCAGGCCTGCACATCGCGTGCGGACCAGTCGTTCAACAGGCACAGGCCGAACACCTTGTCCTCGGCCTGATCCATCGGCACCGGTTCGCCCAGGGCATTGCCGCCGCCGATGAAGATGCCCAGTTCCAGTTCATAGTCGAGCCGCTTGCAGGGACCAAAGCTGGGCAACTCCGCATCGGGGGCCCTGGTCTGGCCCACCGGACGACGGAACTGCTGGCCGGAGACGGCGATGGACGAAGCCCGACCGTGATAGCCGATCGGCACCCACTTGTAGTTGGGCAGCAGCGGATTGTCCGGACGGAACAGCTTGCCGACCGTGGTCGCGTGATGGATGGAGGTATAGAAGTCGGTGTAGTCACCGATCACGGCGGGGACGTCAAACTCGGACTGCGCCTGGGGCACCAGGCAGGCAGCCAGTTCGCTCTGGTGCGCCGAACCGCTGCGCAGCAGGCGCGACAGTGCCAGACGCAGTGCCGACCAGGCCGCCGGCTCCAGCGCCATCAGCGCATTGAGACGGCTGCCGCTACAGGCTGCATGCGCCGCTGCGCGCGTGGCTTCGTCAAAGCCGGAGAAGGCGCCGGCAGCCTGGGCCGCAGGCAGGTCCAGGATCTGGTCACCGATGGCCACGCCAGTGCGGTAACTTTCTTCACTGCCGCTGCGACGGAACACGCCGTAAGGCAGGTTCTGGATCGGGAAACTGCTGTTTTCTGCATTTGCACTCCGGACCCAGCTCCGCAGCGAGGGATCGTGGGTTTCGTTCAGTGTCAGGCTGCTCTGGCTCATGCGCGCTCCGGGTTGAAGTTCTTTTGAATGCCCAGCCAGCAGTCCTGATAATCGCGCTGCAGGGTCGGCGCGGACAAGGCGTGACGGGTCGGGCAAAGGATGTTGCGGGTCTCGAACATGAAGGCCATGGTGTGATCGACCTTGTTCGGCGTACTGGTATCGATGCGGCTGGCTTTCTCGAAGGTGGCCGCATCCGGTCCGTGACCGCTCATGCAATTATGCAGGCTGCCGCCACCGGGCACAAAGCCGCCGCCTTCCTTGGCATCGTACTGGCCGGTGATGAGGCCCATGTATTCGCTGGCCACGTTGCGGTGGAACCAGGGGGGACGGAAGGTGTCTTCCGCTGCCAGCCAGCGCGGCGGGAAGATCACGAAATCGATGGTATCCACGCCCGGGGTATCGCTCTGCGATTGCAGCACCAGGAAGATCGACGGATCGGGATGGTCATAGCTGATCGAGCCGATGGTGTTGAAGTGGCGCAGGTCGTACTTGTAGGGTGCGTAGTTGCCGTGCCAGGCCACCACGTCCAGCGGCGAATGGCCGATCTTCGCTTGCCACAGATGGCCGCCGAACTTGGCGATGAGCTGGAAGTCTCCCTCACGGTCCTCGTACCAGGCATGCGGTGTGGCGAAATCGCGCGGATTGGCCAGGCCGTTGGAACCCAGCGGACCGAGATCAGGCAGGCGCAGCAGCGCGCCAAAATTTTCGCAGATGTAGCCGCGTGCCTCGCCATCGGGCAGACGTACCTGGAAGCGCACGCCACGCGGGATGACGGCGATCTCCTGCGGTTCGATGTCGATCACGCCCAGCTCGGTGCGCAATTGCAGGCGACCCAGTTGCGGCACGATCAGCAGTTCGCCATCGGCCGAATAGAAAAAGCGATCGGTCATCGAGCAATTGGCCGCGTAGAGGTGAATGGCGCAGCCACTCTGCGCTTGCGGCGAGCCGTTGCCGGCCATGGTAACCAGGCCTTCGATGAAGTCGGTCGGCACGGTCGGCATGGGCAGCGGATCCCAGCGCAACTGGTTGGGTGGCGGCGCGACGTCGTCGAAGTGGCTCACCAGCAGGCCGCGTTCCATCGGTTCGAAGGGATGATGCACGGCAGCCGGACGGATGCGATAGAGCCAGGAGCGGCGGTTGTGACCACGTGGCGCGGTGAAGGCCGTGCCGGAAATCTGTTCGGCATACAGGCCATAGGCCACGCGCTGCGGCGAATTCCGATGCGACGGCAAGGCGCCGGGCAGGGCTTCGGTAGCAAACTCGTTGCCGAAGCCGGACTGGTAGCCACGCGTATGCACGTGGTGGCTGACGGCAGAATCGGTGACGGTATTCATGCGGAGACTCCTCGGGAAGTACGATGCAACCGGGCGATGGTCAGTGCCGAGATCAGGGCCGGCACGGCCGCGGCGATGAACAGGGAGCCATTGCTCCACTGCAACGCGATCAACTGGCCGCCGATGACCGGGCCAACCACCGAGCCGATGCGCCCGATCCCCAGCGCCCAGCCGATGCCGGTGGAACGCAGCGCAGTCGGATAGAAGGTACCGGCCAGCGCATTGACGGCCGGCTGGCCGCCGACGACGCAAAAGCCCGCCACGATCACCGCCAGGAACAGCAGCACCGGTGTGGCAGCGACCTTGCCGATCAAGGCGATGGACAGGCAGGCCAGCAGGAAGCAGCTGCCCAGCACGCGGGTGAAACCGAAACGGTTGATGAAGCGGCCCAGGGTCAGCGTACCGACCACGCCGCCCACCTGCAGCGAGGTACCGATCAGCACCGCCATGCTGGTGGAATAGCCGGCATCATGGATCAGCGTGGGCAGCCAGTTGGAGAGGAAATACAGGTTGATCAGGTTCATGAAGCTGATCAGCCACAGCAACACGGTAACGGTGCCGCGGCCATCACGGAACAGGGCCGCCACCGGCATGCCTTCGGCCTTGGCTTCCTTGACCACGATCTCGGTGCGGTCATCGATGACCAGAGCGGGCGCGAGCTTGCGTAGCCAGCGGCTCACCTGCGCGCGCGGACGGCGGTGCAGGACCAGGAACTGGATCGATTCCGGCAGCCAGACCAGCATGGCCAGCCCCAGCAGCAGCGGCACCGCGCCGCCCACCCAGAACACCGCATGCCAGCCATGCGCCGGGATCAGTGCGGCACTGACGAATCCGCCTGCTGCCGCGCCTACGGTAAAGCCGCAGGAGACCAGCATCATGCGCGTCACGCGCGAGGACTGCGGGCTGAACTCACCCACCAGCGCCATCGCATTGGGCATGATGCTGCCCAGGCCGAAGCCGGTGATGAAGCGCACGATGAGCAACTGATCGAGGGTCGTCACCAGCGGCGTCACCAGCATGCAGACCGCAAAGAACAGGGTGGAGACGATCAGTACCGGACGACGTCCGTAACGGTCGCCCACCGGCGTGAGCATCAGCGAACCAAGCAGCATGCCGAACAGACCGGCACCGAATACCGGACCCAGGCTGGCCTTGCTCACGCCCCAGTCGGCGATGATGGCCGGGGCCACGTAGCCCATGGCCTGCACGTCGAAGCCATCGATGATCAGGCACAGGCCGCACAGCAGCAGCAGGCCGAACTGGAAAGAACCGAACTGGCCCTGCTCCACCACCTGGTCCACATGGACGGTGGGGAGAGCGCCACGATTGTGGATGCTCATTGTCTTGCTCCTCGTCTGTCTTTACTTTTTTTTAGTTGTCTGGCCTGCCATTGCCGCGCCGTTGAGGCTGACAATGGCAGATTCGCATGGCCGTATGCGCAGGCGCTGCCGCGCGGCTCTTGATGGTGTTTATCGCGACGTCACTGTAGTGCAATCGTCCCTCTTTTACGATATAAATACGAAAATACGATCCATTCATTTCATGAATATTGCAGCGCACGCAGCCTTGCCGCGCGGCTGACCCGACCATGCCCCTCATCGAACCGCGTGACATCGACCTCAACCTGCTGGTGGTTTTCCAGGAGGTGTTCCAGGAACGCCAGATTTCCTCGGTGGCGCGTCGGCTGGGGCTGTCGCAGCCGGCCGTGTCCAATGCGCTGGCGCGGCTGCGGCGCAGTTTCGGCGACGAGCTGTTCGTGCGCACGGCGCAAGGCATGCAGCCCACACCGTTTGCCGAGCAGCTGGCCGAGCCGGTGGCTGCGGCGCTGCAACAAGTCGCCCGCGCGCTCAACCGGCAGGAAGGTTTTGCCCCCCAGACCAGCGAGCGCCGCTTTACCATCGCCATGACCGACGTCGGCGAGGTGTATTTCATGCCGCGTCTGGTCGAGGCCTGTGCCGAGGTCGCGCCGGGGGTGAGCCTGTCCACCGTGCGCGCCGGCGCCGTCGATCTGAAGCGCGAAATGGAAGCAGGCCGGGTGGACCTGGCCATCGGCGCCTTCGACAATCTGTCGGAGGCGCTCTATCAACGGCGGCTGTTCCGCCAGGAATACGTCAGCATGTTCCGCCTCGGTCATGTGCTGGACCGGCGTGGCGAAGTGGGTCTCAAGGAGTTCCTGGCGGCCGAGCATCTGATGGTGTCCTCGCTGGAGAGTCCCTACGACCGCATCAACCAGAACCTGGAAAAGGCCGGCATCCTGCCCAGTGTGCGCTTCCGCGTACCGCACTTCACGGCGGTGCCCTATATCGTCAGTACCACGGCCCTGGTCGTGACCGTGCCGCGCAAGCTGGCCGAAAGTGCGGCTGCGCCCTTCGGGCTGCGTTACATCAAGCCACCGCTGCGCCTGCCGGCGCTGCAGACCAACATGTTCTGGCATCGCCGTTACAATCAGGACGAGGGCAATGTCTGGCTGCGCAACCTGATCTCGGCGCACTTTGCAGAATGAATCCGGGCGGTATCTGAACCGGAACCAAGACACTGGCCGCAAGGCAAGGGAGGAGACACATGCACATCTATCGCAACTATGACCGCCAGGCGTTGGACCAGCAGTACAACGTGCGTCTGCGCATCACCGATTTCCAGGACTGGTTCGACCGTTTCGCCCGCCAGGGAGAAGCGGCGCGGCAAGCCCATCCGCACCTGGCCGATGTGCCCTATGGCGAGGACGCGCTGCAGACCCTGGATTTCTTTCCCGGAAGCACCAATGGCCGGCCGCTGCTGGTGTTCATCCACGGCGGCTACTGGCGCTCGCTGGACAAGCACCAGTTCAGCCAGATTGCTCTGCCCTATCTGGCGCAGGACATCAACGTGGCCCTCATCAATTACCGGCTGGCACCGCAGGCGCGCATGGGCGACATCGCCGCCGACTGCGGCCGCGCGCTGCGCCTGCTCTATGCCAAGGCGGCGGCACTGCGCTTTGATCCGGATGCGATCTGGCTCATGGGCCACTCCGCCGGCGCCCACCTGGCCGCGCTGATCGCCTCGCTGGGCGCAGCGCCCGTGCGCGGCGTGTGCGGCATCAGCGGCATCTATGACCTGGAACCGGTGCGACTGTCCTATCTCAATGAAGTGCTGCACCTCTCGCCCTCGGACGCCCAGCAGGCCAGCCCGCAATTGCTGGCCATGCCCAATGGCGTACAGGCCCTGCTGTGTGCGGGCGCGGAAGAGTCAGCGGAATTCCTGCGCCAGCGTGACCTCTATGCGACCACCCTGCGCCAGTCGGGGCATGCCGTGGAAGTGGTGGCGCTGCCGGGTCAGCACCACCTGAGCGTGGTGGATGTGGCTGCGGATGCGGGCAGTGTGTTGACCCGGACCATGCTGAAGATGATGCTGGGATGATGCGGCCATCCCTGTGCCTGGCTGCCCGCTGAGGAGGAAATGCTTCAGGGGGTCTTGCGGGGACGGCGGATCCTGGCGCGCGGCTTTTCAGAAACGGCCATGTTCGGACGCCCGAGCTTCACCGGTTCCGGCGTCAGGTCGAAGCTGGTCTTGTCGGGGAACGTGGCCGTCAAGACCAACTGCCCGCCCAGACCCCGCACGAAATCCATGACGCTGCTGACCAGCAGATCATCCCGGCTTTCCATCTTCGAGATGGCGGCTTGCTGCACCTGCAGGCGCTCTGCCAGACTGGCCTGCGTGACTTGCAAGCGCTTGCGCAAGGCTTGCAGCTTGATGCTGGTCTGCATGGATTCCGTTCTTGCCTCTGCCTGCAGTTGCGCCTCCGGTCGCATGCGGGCGCGCAGTTCGCTAAACTTTTTTGCCATGGTCGATTGCCTCCTTGCTCAATGTGTCGAGATGATCGTCGTAGAGCTTGTCCGCGAGCGGGACGTATTGCTCGTACCAACGCTGATTGCCGCTCTTGACCCCGCCGATCAACAGAATCGCATGCCGCTGCGGATCAAATGCGTAGAAGACGCGGTAAGGTCGCCCCCTGTGCTGCATCCGGAGCTCCCTCATGTGCGCATGCCTGGAACCGGAAATTCCCGAACTGTAGGGATACCTGAGCGCCGTTCCGTTCTTCTCCAGCAGGCCGACGCAGGCGGCAACGGAAATCTGTTCGGCCTCGTCGAGTTGCTCCCACCAACGCTCGAATTCGTCAGTGAATTCTACATCGCATTGCATCGAATATTCCTCCAAAGACATATTCCGTCAAAAGAATTTTTTGAACATGGCAGGAGAGTTACCGGCAACAGTCGCTCCTGGCGTGGCTCGCCAGCGTAACCAGTCGCGCGGGCAAATCATTTTTGGCTAGAAAATTGGCGGGGAATCTCGAAAAGTTTTGTGGACAGCGCCTTACACTGCCCCGCCCGAGACAACAATAAGAATCATTTTCATCTGAACTATAATAGCGGCCTGCCCCGCCGACCGCCCCCGCTGCGGCACGGCTGACAAGACCAACAAGGCGCATGCGCCCTCGCCGCTTTAGTGATACATGTTCAAGAAGATCTGGTTCCAGTTGCACTGGTTCATCGGCATTACCGCCGGCACCCTGTTGATGACCATCGGCGTGACCGGCGCCGTCCTGGCTTTCCGCGAGGAAATCATGGAGGCCATGAGCCCTGGCGTGATGCACGTCGAGGTACGCCAGCAAGCCACGCTCACGCCCCAGCAACTGCTGGACAAGCTGCACGAGGCCCAACCGCAGCGACGTGTCACGACCCTGACCCTGAGTACCGACGCGGGCGCCTCGGCGCGCGTGGTATTCGCCCCGCCACCGGGCGTGCGGCGCGGTGAGGCGCGCTATGCCGATCCCTATACGGGCGCGCTGCTGCCGCCGGTGACAGGCGCGGCTTTCTTCGAACTGGTCGAACGTTTCCACCGCTGGCTGCTGCTGCCTACCGAGATCGGCAAGATCGTGCTGGGTACGCTGGCGCTGTCGCTGCTGATGCTGGCGCTCTCGGGCCTGTACCTGCGCTGGCCGCGTCGCCCCTTGTCGCTGCGCGCCTGGCTGCGACTGGACTTCCAGCTGCAGGGACGCTCCTTCCTGTGGAACCTGCATTCGGTCATCGGTACCTGGTCGCTGGTGATGTATGTGCTGCTGGCCACCACCGGCGCGTACTGGGCGCTGGACTGGTTCAAGGACGGCGTCAACACGCTGGCCGGCGAGAGCCGTCGGCCGCCCATGCAGCGCGGCGAGGGCCGGAAGAACCCGGCATCGGACCAGGTCGTGCCGCTGGACCTGACCCGGGTCTGGAACAGCTTCCTCAGCAAGGCGCCGGACTACCGCAGTGCGCAGTTGCGCCTGCCGGAACAGGGCTCCCAGCCGGTGCAGATCTTCTTCCTCGATCACGCTGCGCCCCATGAGCGCGCCCGCAGCCGCATGGTGGTGCTGCCGCAAAGTGGCGAGATCCGGCAACTGGAGCGCTACGAAGACAAGAGCAAGGGCGGCAAGCTCATCGCCGCCATCTACCCGCTGCACATGGGCAGCTACTTCGGCCTGCCGGGCCGCATCATCATGGCCATCGCCAGTCTGATGATGCCGCTCTTCGGCATCACCGGCTGGCTGCTGTACCTGGATCGTCGCCGCAAGAAAGCCGCTCTGCGCGCCGAACGTGCCGGCCTGGGCGACACGGCCAACCAGGGCGACGCCGAACCGGTGCTGGTGGCCTATGCCTCGCAGACCGGCCAGGCCGAGCGCATCGCCCTGCATACCGCCGCCGGACTGCGCCGCAGCGGTACCGCCGTGCATCTGCAATCACTGGCGCAATGCACGCCGGAAAGCCTGCGCCATCACCGCCGCATCCTCTTCATCGCCAGCACCTTCGGCGAAGGCGATGCCCCGGACAGCGCGCGCGGCTTCGAGAAGCGCCTGCGCCAGGCGCCAGGCCAGTCGCTGACGCACGTGCACTACGCCATCCTGGCCCTGGGCGACCGTCACTATGCGCAGTTCTGCGGATTCGGTCACACGCTCGACCACGGTCTGCGCCAGTGCGGCGCCCAGCCCCTGTTCCCGCTGATCGAAGTCGACCGCATGGCCGGCGCGGCGCTGCGCAAATGGGAAAACGAACTGGCCGCCCACGGCCTGCAAACCCGGGTGGCCGAGCTCCTGCCCACCACGGGCCCGACCTGGCAGACCTGGCGGCTGAAGCGCCGCGTCCTGATGAATCCGGGCAGCCAGGGCGCAGCGCTGTACCACCTCGAATTGCAAGCGCAGGACAGTGCCCTGCCCGACTGGCAAGCCGGTGCCCTGGTGGAGATCCTGCCGCGCCACGCGCCGGATCGTGTCGCCCTGCTGCTGCAGCGCCTGCAACTCGATGGCGCCGCCATGGTGAAACATCAAGGGCAAGTACGGACGCTGGCCGAGGCCCTGGCCTGCAGCGTCCTGCCGCTGCATCCCGAGCGCCAGGCACAGGCCCTGGCCGACCAGTTGCAGCCGCTGGCCGCGCGTTCGTATTCGGTGGCCTCGGTGCCACAGGATGGTGCCGTGCACCTGCTGGTGCGCCAGGTCCGGCATGAAGACGGACTGGGACTGGCCTCGGGCTGGCTGACCGAATTTGCACCAAGCGATGCAGCGGTCGACCTGCGTCTGGTGGAAAACGCCGGCTTCGCTCCCGTGCCCGCCGACACCCCTGCCATCTTCATCGGCAACGGTTCCGGCCTGGCCGGCTTGCGCAGCCATCTGCGCGCCCGCCTGCAGCACGGAGAAACGAAGACGCGCAACTGGCTGCTGTTTGGCGAACGCAACGAACGTGCCGACTACTTGTATCGCGATGAATTGCAGGCCTGGCTGGAACAGGGTCACCTGGCCCGACTGGACCTGGCCTTCTCGCGCGACCAGGGGCAACGCCTGTATGTGCAGGACCGCCTGCGCGAGGCCGCACCTGAACTGCAGCGATGGCTGGCCCAGGGCACGGTGATCTATGTCTGTGGCAGCCTGGAAGGCATGGCCGCCGGGGTCGATGCCGTCCTCACCGACCTGCTGGGCGAGGCCGGCCTGCATGCCCTGATCGAACAGAACCGCTATCGTCGCGACGTTTATTGATCGCTGCGGCGGCAGGCAGACAACACCTGCCGCGCCATCCTGTAGGCAGCCCCCGCTTTTCTCTGTAGGACAGTTCCGATTCGTGCCTGGCGCCGCGCAACAGCGCGGCAGCCGGGCCTATACTCGTGCGCACGGCCCTGCCTGCAGATGCCCCTCCGCGTCGGGCTGCATGGCCGCGCCCAACCGGGATACTTCCATGACCAACAAGAAAATCCACCTGAGGAGCGGGTGCGCCACATGGCTGCTATGGCTGCTGTTGCTGCTGAGTTCGCTCCTGCTGGCCGCTTGCAGTTCCTTGCCCACCATCGTGCCCGACATGGACACGCAATCGGCCCGCAGCATCCAGATGAAGGGCGGACGCGGCGTGCTCACCGAGGCACAGGCCAAGGCCGTGCTGGACCGGCTGCGCGCGCAGAATGCCGACAACACCTTGCTGGACCGGCACGTGGCCATCGAGGGTGCCATCACCGGCGCGCCGCTGGTCACCGGCAACAAGGTGACCCTGTTGATCGATGGTCCGGCCACCTATGCCTCCATGCGGCAAGCCATCGAGGGCGCGCGCCATCACATCAACATGGAAACCTACATCATGGAAGATGACGAGGTCGGCCGCCAGTTCGCCGATCTCCTCATCACCATGCAGCGCAAAGGCGTGCAGGTCAACCTGATGTACGACAGCGTAGGCTGCATCAATACCCCGCGTGAATTCTTCCAGCCCATGATCGATGCCGGCATTCACGTGCTGGAGTACAACCCCATCAATCCCACCCAGGTCCGCAAGGACTGGGAAGTCAATCAGCGCGATCATCGCAAGCTGCTGGTGGTGGACGGCAAGACCGCCTTCGTGGGCGGCATCAACATCAGCAGCGTCTACTCCAGCGGTTCCTTCAGTACCCGCAGGAAGAAGCCGCAGCTCGACCAGCAGGGCCAGAAAATCCCCTGGCGTGATACGCAGGTACGCATCGATGGTCCGGTGGCGCTGGAATTCCAGAAACTCTTCATCGAGACCTGGGGCCGGCAGCGCGGCCCCGACCTCGGCGAGCACCGCTACTTCCCGCCGGTAGCACCGGCCGGCAACGAGATCGTGCGCGCCATCGGCAGCTCGCCCGACGATCCCTACAGCATCATCTACGCCACCTTCATCTCGGCCATCCAGCATGCGGAAAGCACGATCTACCTGACCAACGCCTACTTCGTGCCCGATCCGCAACTGCGCGACTCGCTCAAGGCGGCCGCCCGACGCGGGGTGGACGTGCGCCTGATCCTGCCTTCGCACAGCGATTCCTCGCTGGTGCTGTACGCCTCGCGCTCCTTCTACAGCGAACTGCTGGAAGCGGGCGTACGCATCTACGAACGCCAGGACGCGCTGCTGCACTCCAAGACCGCGCTCATTGATGGCGTGTGGTCCACCATCGGCTCCACCAATCTGGACTGGCGCAGCTTCGTCTACAACCAGGAAATCAATGCCGTGATCCTCAGCCCGCAATTCGGCGTACAGATGAAAAGCATGTTCGACCGGGATCTCGGCGCCTCCAAGGAAATCACCAGGCAACAGTGGGAACAGCGGCCCCTCAGCGAGCGTATGAAGGAATTCGGCGCCAGTGTCTGGTCCCGCCTGCTGTGAGCCCGACTGAAGGCGCCAGCTTATGAACGAATGTACTGAAATCCGAGAGCAGTCCGAGGTGCGGCCACCGTTCTCGCGCCTGCGCGCACGCCTCATCGTCGCCACCGGCCTGGTGCTGGCGGCCTGCACCTGGGCCCATGCCCAAACCCTGAACGGTGCGGCAGCCCTGAAGAGCCGGTACCAGGAACTGCAGGGCGAGCTCAACAACAATGCCTACCATCGCCCGCTCTACCTGAATTCGCGCGAGGACGGAGGCAACGTCAAGGGGGACATCTATGCCGTGCTGGCCTATCCCTTCGCCCAGGTACGCACCTCGCTGGACAGTCCCGAGCACTGGTGCGACATCCTCATCCTGCACCTCAACACCAAGTATTGCCGGCTCATGCGCGAGGGTGGGCAGACTATCCTGCGCATGCAGGTCGGCAAGAAGACCGAACAGGACATCGACGACACCTACCGCATCGACCTGCGCTATCACGGCGGGGTCAGTACGGCCGATTATTTCTCCTCATCGATGCTGGCCGACAAGGGGCCGCTGGACACTTCCCGCTACCGTATCGAAATCGAGGCGATTGCGCTGGACGAGCAGCGCTCCTTCCTGCATTTCAGCTATGCCTATTCCTATGGCATGGCCAGCCGGATCGCGCTGCGGGCCTACCTGATGACGGCAGGCCGCGACAAGGTCGGCTTCAGCGTCGTCAAACGCGAGGCCAACGGGCAGCCGCTCTATGTCTCGGGCAGCCGCGCGACCGTGGAGCGCAATACCATGCGCTACTACCTGGCCATCGATGCCTATCTGTCGGGCCTGACGGCACCGCCTGGCGAACGGCTGGAGAAGCGCCTGACTACCTGGTATGGCGCCACCGAACAATATCCCCGCCAGCTGCATGAGCTCAGCCGGGAAGCGTATCTCGCCATGAAGCGCAAGGAAGTGGCGCGACAGCAGAAGGCTGCTCAGCCGGAGGCTCAGTAGAACCCATTTCATCAATAGGCGTGAGATGCGTTCTAGGGCCTGTTCACATTCAATCTGTGAGTGCGAGAGGTCGCCAAGCGTTGTCTG
>NZ_JABFMQ010000030.1:0-42954 GCF_013359625.1 Herbaspirillum sp. C9C3 | reverse complement strand
TCCGTATGGGGCAGACTCTACATCATTACCGTACTAATCTTGGGGAGCAGGTCAAAGGAGCCAAAACTGAACCGGAGTACTTCCGGTCATTTTCTCTCCCTAAGGAGGTTATTGATATTCAGGGGGCTGGCAGTAATACGCACGCGCTTGTTCAGCAAGCGATCGAATTGAAGAATGCTCACGGGTACGAGGAGGTTTGGTGCGTCTTTGATCGAGATGATTTTCCGGCGAAAAACGTCGCACTTGCGTTTTCTTTGGCAAAAGAAGCAAAGATAAATATAGCGTTCTCGAATGAGTGCTTTGAGCTCTGGTATCTACTTCATTACGATTACATAGATTCTGGTATCAGTAGATCGGAGTATCCACGAATGCTAAGTGAGCGTTTAGGAAGGTCGTACAGGAAGAGCGATCCTAGCATGTACGAGTCCGTGTTACCTGGACAATCCAAGGCAATAAAATTGGCAAAGAGGCTGGCAAAAGAATTTCCACTCGTTGAGGGTAAGGAGTGCCAATCGAAGCCTATAACCACCGTACATTTGCTTGTGGAACGCTTGATAAAGTTAGCTAAACAATACGAAGCGCGGCTTAAGTAATTGCAAGACGAAAAATGAAAAAAGCCCCGGTAACATCCGGGGCTTTTTCGTAAGCTAATCTACACAAATGCTAATGTGCGTACCTAAAATTTCGTGTGTGTGTTTGGCGTCTCAAGTAGGAGACAGAGGATCGGATTGAAAATCCTTGTGTCGGTGGTTCGATTCCGCCCCGGGCCACCAAGAATGTTTCAGCAAAAACGCCAGCCCTCACCGGCTGGCGTTTTTCATTTCCGAGACTGGAATCCGTGGCTTGATGCACTCCGCACTTCATAAGCGTGCTGCGGCCACCAAAACTTGCGAGGCCCGAGAGCCACTGCATACAACACGCAGCACTCTGCGCGCCTCGCCGTCTCTTCCTTCCCGACATGCGCACCCGCAAGCTCTGGCGCGCAACACTTCATTGACGGAATTGCTTTTCGTGCACCCATCCCTTGTTGGTCAATAAAACGGTATCCATCGCCTTGAGCGGCTTGTCCCTGGATCCCGCGTCAGCTTTCAGCTCCTTGAATTGCGCTTGAACCTGCTCGCCTTGTGCCCAATCAGGCAGGTCACTGACGCTGTACTCGTAGTTCACACGCGAGAGTTTGTGCCCGAGAATATCACCCGGCTCACTGAACTGCTTCACCGCTGTGACCGTCGCCTTGCCGAAGCAGAATCCCCCGTGAGAATCACCAGAGAGTCCCTTGACGGCATCTTGCTTGTAGAACTTCCGGCCGAGTTCGGTGAGCTCATAGTTTTTTTCCTTGTTACCTGCATCCGTCGCACTCACCACGCCGACACTGACCAGTGCATCCAATTGCCTGGAGGTATTCAACCAATCACTTCGCGATGAAAACGGGAATTTGACCGTTAGATAGCAACGCGGATAAACCACATCCAGATGCTGCTGAATCGCCACCTTGAAATTGCTTTCGTTGGCCGTCTTCGGATCGCTACATCCAGCAACAGCAGCTACCAGCACCAACAACATCAAACCTCTGCGCATATTCGCCCCTTGAACAATGAAGAGGGCACAGAAGTTAACAGCTTGAAACTGCAGTGCACATCGCGGAAGTTTGAGATTGCTCATCTATAACGCAATGAGAAGCGGATGCGCTCACGATGAGCAGATCAGCTCAATTCTTCTCTCCCCCATTGACGAACCGCACCTCCACCCTCCTGTTGCGCTCATCACTGGCCGGCAATCCCGGCAGCGGCTGTGAATCCCCATACCCCGCCACGATCACGCGGCGCGCTGCTTCCGGCGCACTGCGTCCGATCAGCAGCAAGCGCGCTTCGCGCGCACGCGCCGCCGAGAGCGTGAAGTTGTCATCGTAGACCGTGCAATACGCACGCACATCCGTCACCGGGGCTTTCACCGGCTTGTCGTCCGTATGCCCTTCCACATAGATGCGCCCCGCCGGATGCTGCTGCAGATACTCCGCAATGCGCTCCTCGACCTGCGCAAAAGCCGCCCGCGCTTCAGGTTCCACGCATGCACTGCCACGACGGAACGCTCCTTCCTTCAAGGTGATCTTGCCAGCCTCGGTATCCACCGCTACCAGCCTGGACGCCCCCTGCTGCGCAAACACGGTCTGCACCTGGCGCAAGACGACCGTCAACCCGGGACCATCAGCTTCGCGCCGGGCAGCCACCGTGGGTGCAGCCGGCGGCGCAACGGGTTCAGCCCCCGCAGCAGGCGCAGACGGGATGGCCGCAGCGGCAGGCAAAGGTGCCGGGGCCGCTGGAGATGCCGGAGATGCCGCCACCGGCGCTGCCTCGGCGCGCACCTGTGCAAGCGTCGGCCCACCTGCCCGGCTCACCGCCAGCAGCACGATCAATACCCCCGCCAGCGCCGCCATCAGGCCCGTGGCGGCAATCCACTCGAGATCGGATTCCCTCATCACAACCTCAGGAAGAACGCCCGGACTGGCGCTGCAGCGCCTCCATCCACTCGCCATGACGCAGATGCGCCCGTTGCGCCTCGGCCTGTTGTGCAGCCAGCAGAGCCTGTCCGCTCTGCGTGATGGCCTCGACCAGGCGCTGCAGATCTGCCGCCTGCTGACGCACCTGCTCTTGCTCCGCCGTAGCCGCCACCTCCTTGAGCTTGGCCATGCACCACGCCAGACGTGCCTGCTCGTGCGCACGCAGCGTCATCCATGACTTCAGGATCAGAAACGCCAGCATGCTCCACGCCGCAATCTTGAACTTGCTGCCCAGCGCATCGATGACGGCCGCCAGTGCACCCGGCGCAGCTTGCGCACCGAGTATGTCCGCGGTGGCAGTCAGCGCCAGCCCCAGCCCCACAAAAGTGCCCAGCAATCCCAGCATCAGGATCAGCCCCGGCATCACGGTGGCCCAGCGTTCCGGGGCGGTGGCCACGGCCTGGCTCAATTGCTCCGGAGTGGTGGTCGGCGGCAAAAGCCCTCGCTCACCCGTGAGCCCGGCCAGGCGCGCTTGCCAGTGCAATGGACGGGCATTGCGCGCCAGCAGCAGCGGCAGCACGATCACGGCCACCAGCAATAGCAACGCAAACAGCCATTGCAGCCCGCCATAGGCCGAACCGTCCCATTGCGGCAGCAGGAAGCCCCATACCGACTTATCCATGACCAGCCCCCGCCTGCATGACGAAGCTTTTCATTCTTGTTCTCCCCTTGTTCTTTACATGGTCAGCGTCTTGTTAGGACTGGAGATTATCAGAAAGACCACACCGAGGGACAAAAAGCCCCGTTCACTCCGGATTACCCTGCCACCTCACCCATCCAGGAGCGCGCTGATGCACCAGCTCACCGCCCGCGCAGGCTGGCTGTTCTGATACCGCATCTCCCCTGCCGCATGAGACCCGGCCCGCAGCGAAGGCTTGCGGGCCGATTCCAGTCCGGCGACAATCGCGCGATGCGCCTCCCATCCCTGCTCCGGTTCCGACACCTTGTCCTCACCCTCACCAGCATCGCCCTGCTGACCGGCTGCGCCACCGACCTGGTGCAGCGCGCCGATGCACTGGCTGCGCCCGCCGGCCTGCAACGCGAGCAGGTTCAGGGTGGTCCTTTCCTGCTGACGGCCTATGTCCACGCCCGCCCCAACGCGCCCCTGCTGCGCGTCTATCTGGAGGGCGACGGCCGCGCCTGGATCACCCGCAACCAGGTCTCGCCCGATCCGACCCCGCACACGGCCATGGGCCTGCGGCTGGCCGCCAGCGATGGTGGTGATGTGGTGTACCTGGCGCGCCCCTGCCAGTTCACGCCGATGGCGCGCAATCCCGTATGCCAGCCGGCCTACTGGTCCGGCCTGCGCTATTCCCCGGAAGTGGTCAGTGCCATGGATGAGGCTCTGAGCCACTATGTCACGCGCCTGCAACCGGCGCGGCTGGAACTGGTGGGATATTCGGGAGGCGGCGCCCTCGCCGTACTGCTGGCGGCGCGACGCAAGGATGTCAGCGCCATTCGCACCGTGGCCGGCAATCTCGATCATGTGGCCGTCAACCGCTGGCATGCCGTCTCGCAGATGCCCGGCTCGCTCAATGCCATCGATGTCGCATCCCGGGTGGCAGGCATCCCGCAACGACATGTGAGCGGTGCCGACGATACCGTCGTCCCCACCGCCATCACGCGCAGCTATGTCGACCGGGTGGGACGCTGCGCCGCACTGACGATCGTGCCGGACATGGCGCACGAAAGCGACTGGGACCGCGCCTGGCCCAGCCTGCTGGCGCTGCCGCTACCCTGTACTGCCCAGCGGCCATGAGCCATGGATGGACCGGCTTGCACCGGCTCCCGGTTTTTCCAACAAAACTTCATATCCGCATGACCAAAAAAACAGCTGAAACCGCCGTCAGGGCCTGCTGACGGGCAGTGCCCTGTCTTTTGGTCTGACGATGCTGCCACCGGCCCCATGCAGGCCGGTTTCCGGATAGGGAATTCCCCGATATCGGCACCACCATGCCTGGCTGACAATGCAGGAACAATCAACACTCACCGTCCCTCACCGGGACGCGGAGAAAATCCATCAGGGGCCCGCATGCAGACCGTCATCAACAAGCCGGAAAATTTCGCGTCGTATCGATATCACGACCGGGCCTTCAATTGCGACACCGCCAAGATCCTGCCGGGCGAATATTTCTATACCGGCGAGGACATGATGATCGTGACCGTGCTGGGCTCGTGCGTGTCGGCCTGCCTGCGTGATCGCGTCACCGGTGTGGGCGGGATGAATCACTTCATGCTGCCCGATGGCGGCGGCGAGGCCGACAGCCCGGTTTCGGCCTCCATGCGCTATGGCACCTATGCCATGGAAGTCTTGATCAACGACGTCCTCAAGGCCGGTGCCCGGCGCGAGAACCTGGAATGCAAGGTCTTCGGCGGCGGCGCGGTGCTGCGCGGCATGAACGCCATGAACGTGGGCGAGCGCAATGCCGCCTTCGTCAAGAACTATCTCTCGGCCGAGAAGATCCGCGTGGTGGCCGAAGACCTCAACGACATCTGGCCGCGCAAGGTGCATTTCTTCCCGCGCACGGGCAAGGTGCTGGTCAAGAAGATCAAGGATGCCGCTGCCGATCTGGCCAGCCGCGAGCGTGAATATGCGTCCAAGCTGCAGGCCAAGCCGGTGGGTGGGGAAATTGATTTGTTCTGAACGAACCCATCGTCCAAACAAAAAAGCGGAACCCGTTACATGGGCTCCGCTTTTTTCTTGCCCGCTTTACGCGGGCTGACACCATGTCGTGATCAGGCCTTGAGCGTGGTCAGGCCTTGCTCAGCCAGCGCCTTCAACCATCCCAATCCCGCCGAGGTCGCCCCCGCCGGGTTGTATTCGCAACCGATCCAGCCCTGATAACCCAGGGTATCGATGAGCTTCAACAGATACGGATAGTTCAGCTCACCCACATCCGGCTCGTGGCGCTCGGGCACACCGGCAATCTGGATGTGACCGATGCCGGGCATGTCGCGCTTCAACTTCACGGCCACGTCACCTTCGACGATCTGGCAGTGGTAGCAGTCGAACTGCACCTTCAAATTGGGCGCGCCCACTTCGGCGCAGATGGCTTGCGCATCGTCCTGGCGATTGAGGAAGAAGCCGGGAATGTTGCGCGTGTTGATCGGCTCGATCACCACGGTCAGGCCAGCCGATTCGGCCTGGTGCGCCGCATAGGACAGGTTGTCCAGATACACGGCGCGGTGGCGTGCGCGGTCCTGCTCGGGCTTGATCAGGCCGGCCATCACGTGCAAGGTCTTGTTGCCGATGACAGAGGCGTACTTCAGCGCAGTCTCGATGCTGCGCTTGAATTCGTCCTCGCGGCCCGGCAGCGAGGCGATGCCGCGCTCACCGGCGGCCCAGTCGCCCGGGGGCGCATTGAACAGCGCCTGGGTCAGGCCATTGGCCTCCAGGCGCGACTTGATCTCTTCAGGCTGATAGTCATAAGGGAACAGGAACTCGACGCCGGAGAAGCCATCCTTGGCGGCGGCGGCGAAGCGATCCAGGAAATCGTGTTCCACATACATCATGCTCAGGTTGGCGGCAAAACGCAGCATCGGATTCTCCTTGGTAACGAGGGAGCCAGTGTAGCGCGAACACGCTTGCGCGCGCCCACACCGGCAGAAGGTGCAGAAAACGTCAAAGCCCGCAGGCACAGGCATGCGGGCTTTGAACGGGACATCACATTACTTGTTGACCATGCCCGGCTTGGTAGCCAGGGTGGCAATCGAACCCACCACCAGCATCACCGCCAGCATGTACATGCCGGTAGCGTTGTTGTGGGTCAGGTCCTTCAAGTAACCGATCAGGTAGGGACTGACGAAACCGGCCAGGTTGCCCACCGAGTTGATGGCGGCAATACCGACGGCTGCCGCCGCACCCGACAGGAAGGCGGTCGGCAGCGACCAGAACAGCGGTGCGCAGGTCAGCACGCCGGCTGCGGCCAGCGACAGCGAAGCGATCGAGATGGCGGTGTTGTCAGCGAACAGTGCTGCACCGACGAAGCCCACGCCGCCCATCAAGGCTGGAATCACCAGGTGCCAGCGACGCTCACGCATGCGGTCGGCGCTGCGGCCGATCAGGTTCATCGCCACGATGGCGCAGCCAAACGGAATGGCCGACAGCAAGCCGATTTCCAGGTTGCCCTTCACGCCGGTGGCCTTGACCAGGGTCGGCATCCACAGTGTCAGGCCGTATTGGCCCATGACGAAGGAGAAGTAGATCAGGCACATCAGCCAGACACGCGCATCCTTGACGATGGCGCCGAAGCCGTGCTTGCTTTCCTTGCCCTTGGCGTCGCCATCGATATCGGCTTGCAGGCTGGCCTTTTCTTCATCGGAGAGCCACTTGGCGCTCTTGACGTCGTTGTCCAGGTACAGCACCGTGGCCACACCGATCAGGACCGCCGGAATGGCTTCGATCAGGAACATCCACTGCCAGCCTTCCAGTCCACCATTGTGATGGAAGGCATCCATGATCCAGCCCGACAGCGGGTTGCCCAGGATGCCGGCCACCGGAATGCCGGACATGAAGACCGCGATCACCTTGGCACGACGGTGCGAAGGGAACCAGTAGGTCAGGTAGAGGATGATGCCAGGATAAAAACCGGCTTCAGCCAGGCCCAGCAGGAAGCGCAGGATGTAGAACTGCGTGGCGTTCTGCACGAACATGAAGACCGCCGACAGGATGCCCCAGGTGATCATGATGCGGGCAATCCAGATGCGCGCGCCGACCTTGTGCATGAGGATGTTGCTGGGCACTTCGAAGAGGAAGTAGCCGATGAAGAACAGACCTGCCCCCAGACCGAAGACGGTCTCGGAGAAGCCCAGGTCCTGCGACATCTGCAGCTTGGCGAAGCCGACGTTGACGCGATCCAGATAAGCGATCACGTAGCACAGCATGAGGAACGGCATGATGCGCCAGAAGACTTTCTTGTACAGTCCGTCCTTGGATTTGTCATTGACGTCGAGTCCGACGCCGGTAGTGCTTGCGGTGGTCATGGTGTTACATCTCCCGAAGAGTGTCGCGGCTGTCTATGCACGGCCGCTGGTTGCTTGGTGCCCGTGGTCTGACGGGCAATTTATGGATTCAATCGGACCCGCGTACCGCTCTTTTCGGAACGGTACGAAGGCCGGTATTGATTGGCCGGTCTGGTGCCGGCTTGGCTGCACCCACCACCTTCCGTTGGGCGCAAGCGGGGCATGGCGGGCCAACATCGGCCGCCATGACGCTTTGTTGCTATGGGTTGCTGAAGCTGCCTGAGCGCTATCGCTACTGCTACCAGCGCGCCTTGAAGGTGTCGCGCAGATCCTGCAGCGCGGACTCTTGCAGCGGCGTGGCACGGCCACCGGCCAGGTGCCACAGTTTGGCGGTTTCTTCCAGCTCTTCGAGTGCGAAAGCGGCCTTGGAGACCGAGCTTTCCCACACCACCGGACCGAGCCGCTCCAGCAGCACACCGCGCACCTGCGTGGCGATCTTTGCCACCTGCTCGGCCACTTCCGGCGCACCCGGACGGGCATAGCGGATCAGCGGGATGTGGCCGACCTTCATCACGTAATACGGCGTGATGGGTGGCAATACATCCTGCTCGCTGTAGACGCCATTGATGGTCAGCGACACCAGATGCGTGGAGTGCGTATGCACCACCGCGTGCATCTCGGGATTGTTGTCGTAGATGGCGCGATGCAGGACCAGGGTCTTGGAAGGCTTGTCGCCCGAGACCCATTCGCCGGCCGCGTTGACCTTGGCGATGGCCGCCGGATCGAGGAAGCCGAGGCAGGCATCAGTCGGCGTGATCAGCCAGCCGTCATCCAGGCGCGCACTGATGTTGCCGGCCGAACCGACCGTATAGCCGCGCTGGTAGAGAGAAGCGCCGATGCGGCAGATCTCTTCGCGCAGCGCGCTTTCGTTGGTGTTGCGGTTCATGCCGTCTTCCCGTCGAGATAGCGCAGTGCCTTCTCGAAGAAATCGACGCTGCCGAAATTGCCCGACTTCAGGGCCAGCGCCACCGGTTGCTCATCCAGCGTGGCGGTCGCCGGCACGCCCGGATCGATCTGCGGGCCGATGCGCAGGGCGCGCACGTCCAGCGCCTGCACCACCGCACCGGAGGTCTCGCCACCGGCCACCACGAACTGGCGCACCCCACGTTGCTTCAGACCTGCGGCAATCGATGCCAGCGCCTGTTCGACCAGGTGACCGGCCTTGGCCACGCCCAGCTCCTTTTGCACCGCCTTGACTTCGTCGGGGGTGGCGGTCGCGTAGATCAGCACCGGCTCGTTCTTGATGCGTTCATCGGCAAAGGCCAGCGCCTGTGCCACCACGTCTTCGCCACGGGCCAGGGCCAGCGGGTCGATGCGGAAGGCGGGACGCTTGGCTTTCCATTCGGCCACCTGCGCATTGGTCGCCTTGGAGGCGGAACCGGCCAGCACCACCGACAGGCCATCGACCTTGGGCAGTTGCGCGGCTTCACCGGCGGCAGTGAGCAGACCGGCGCGGCGGAAATTCTCGGGCAGGCCCAGCGCCACGCCGGAACCACCGGTGATGAGCTTCAGTTCCGCGCAGGCTTCGCCCAGCGTGAACAGGTCCTTGTCGGAGACGGCATCGGCAATAGCCATCTTCACGCCTTCGCCGCGCAGCGCAGTGAAGCGCTCCTGCGTGGCCGCCGCACCGCGCGCCACGGTGTCGTAGCGCACCAGCCCGACCTTGGAGTCGGTCTGGCGCTGCAATACACGGACCAGGTTGGCATCGGTCATCGGAGTCAGCGGATGGTTTTCCATGCCCGATTCATTCAACAGCGCATCGGCCACGAACAGGTAGCCGCGATAGAGGGTGCGGCCGTTTTCCGGGAAGGCCGGGCAGGCAATGGTGAAGTCCACGCCCAGCTCCTTCATCAGCGCATCGGTCACCGGACCGATGTTGCCTTCGTCGGTGGAGTCGAAGGTGGAGCAGTACTTGAAGAAGAACTGCGTGCAGCCCTGCTGCTGCAGCCAGCGCAGTGCCGCCAGCGATTGCTCGATGGCCTCAGTAGCGGTAATGGTGCGCGACTTGAGCGCGATCACCAGCGCGTCAGCCGCCACGGCCGGCATTTCGCTGGGCACACCGATGGTCTGCACGGTGCGCATGCCGCCACGGACCAGCATGTTGGCCAGGTCGGTGGCGCCGGTGAAGTCATCGGCGATACAACCGAGCAAGGGACGGGATGTGGACATGAAAACTCCTCGATTCAGATGCAGGGACGACGCTGGATCACTTGGCCTTGGCCGGCGGCAGGTCGATGCCGGGGAATATCTTGATGACGGCCGAATCATCCTCGCCGCCATGACCGGCGGTGGAAGCCATCATGAACATCTGGTGCGCAGCGGCCGACAGCGGCAGTGGGAATTTGCTGCGGCGGGCGGTATCGAGCACCAGGCCCAGGTCCTTGACGAAGATGTCCACGGCCGACAGCGGGGTGTAGTCGCCGTTCAAGATGTGCGGCACGCGGTTTTCGAACATCCACGAATTGCCCGCGCTGTGGGTGATGACGTCATACAGCGCATCCGGATTGACGCCTTCGCGCAGGCCCAGGGCCATCGCTTCAGCGGAGGCAGCGATGTGGACGCCCGCCAGCAGCTGGTTGATGATCTTGACCTTGGAGCCGATGCCGTGCGTGTCGCCCAGGCGATAGACCTTGCCGGCCATGCCGGCCAGCACGTCTTCGATCTTGGCGTAGACCTCGGCGGGGCCGGAGGTCATCATGGTCATCTCGCCGGAAGCGGCGCGGGCAGCGCCACCGGAGACGGGCGCGTCCAGCAGCAGCAGGCCCTTGTCGGCCAGGCGCTTGCCCAGTTCGACGGCGAAGTCAGGCGCCACGGTGGCGCTGGAGATGACGACGCTGCCCGGCTTCATGGCGGAGACGGCACCGTTCTCACCGAAGAGCACCATCTCGGTCTGCGCGGCATTGACCACCAGGGTGATGACCACATCGACCTTGCCGGCCAGCTCGGCCGGGTTGGCACAGGCCACGCCACCGGCGGCGGCGAACTTGTCCAGGACTTCCTTGCGCACGTCGCAGGCATGCACATTGAAACCGGCACGCAACAGCGAGCTGGCCACGCCATAACCCATGGCTCCCAAACCGATCACACCTACATTTTTGGACATAATTGCCTCCGCATTGATGACGCCGCTGCCGCTCATGACGGGCAGGACATTGCGCCGGGTTGATGATGCAACGCCGGCAGAGGCCGGCGTCAGAATTCCAGATTTCGAAAAACGTATAAATCGTTTAAAACATTTAAAGCATTTAATTCATTTACTGCCATTCAAGCCGGGACATCCCGTTCAGGACTGTCCCTGGCTCAAGCGCCGTGCCGCATTGAACATGTGGGTCTGGGCGGCATTGCGGGCCGCCATTTCATCACCGGCGCGAATGGCCGCGACGATGGCCTCATGTTCTTCGCGCACCTGGCGCGAGAAATCCTCATACCGCGCTTCATTGCCACGCGTCACCGCCGTGGCCGCTTCCAGATACTGGGACAGGAACTCCAGCGTCTTGATGAAGTACGGATTGCGCGTGGCCTGCGCCAGTGCGCGATGGAAGGCCACATCGGCGGCCACGCCATCACCGCCTGCGGCGACATCCACACCGATCTGCATCAGCGCCGCCTCGATGGCCTGCAAGTCGTCGTCGTTGCGGCGCTTGGCCGCCTGCGCGGCGACCTCGGCTTCGATGGCGCGGCGCAGCTCGACGATCTGCAGCACCGCGTCGGGCGAACTGACCTCGGTGTAATCGATACGCAGCGGCTTGATACCCGCCTGCTCGGTCACGAATACGCCGCTACCCTGACGCGGCTCGACCACGCCCTCATGCTTCAGGCGCGCAATGGCTTCACGCACCACCGTGCGGCTCACACCGAACTGTTGCGCCAGCACCGCCTCGGTGGGCAGCTTGCTGCCCCGGGGGAAGGCACCGGCGTCGATGTTTTCCAGCAATTGCCTGGCCACAGTGTCGCTGAGCGCCTGGGCGGGGATCTTCTGAAACATGCTGTCTCGCGGTCGTTATCGTAAAGTTATCCGGTCATCATACAAATTTATTTTGAGCTGGGCAATCCGATTTTTTCTCTTTACGCGGAGTAACAGCCTCGTTTGGCAAATTTTGTCGCCTGATGACGGAAATTGAGGTGATATATGCAGTAGTTCGCTCCAGACATCAAGAATACGAATATCTGCGCGAAAGCTGCGTGGGCGGGCCGGGGGCTCTACAATCAGGGCTTTCCTGCCACGGATGTGTGCCGCATGCCTTACGATCTCTCGGACAAGCTCGTTATCGGAATTTCTTCGCGCGCCCTCTTCGATCTCGAAGTGGAGAACGCCATCTACGACGAGCAGGGCGTGAATGCCTATGCGCAATACCAGCGCGACCACGAGAACGATCCGTTGCAACCCGGCACGGCCTTCCCGCTGGTCAGGGCGCTGCTGCAACTCAATGAACTGATCCCGGAACGTCGTCTGGTGGAGGTGGTGGTCATCTCGCGCAATACGCCCGACACCGGCCTGCGCGCCTTCAACGCCATTGCCGCCCACAAGCTCGACATCAGCCGCGCCGCCTTCACCGGGGGCGGGCCGACTGCGCCCTATCTGCAAGCCTTCAAGATCGACCTGTTCCTCTCGCGCGATACCGGCGACGTACAGGAAGCCATTGATGCCGGGGTAGCGGCTGCCCAGCTGTATGCCGCCCCGCTGGACTACAGCGCGCCGGACAAGCAGATCCGCATCGCCTTCGATGGGGATGCCGTGCTGTTCTCGGCAGAGTCTGAACGCATCTTTGCGGAGAAGGGGCTGGAGGCTTTTGCGCGGCACGAGCAGCGCCATCGCAAGAAGGCCATGAAGGAAGGTCCGTTTGCCAAGCTGCTGCTGGCCTTGTCGGCGATCCAGAAACAGTTTCCGCCCAAGCAGTGTCCGGTGCGCATCGCCATCGTCACCGCGCGCAACAGCCCGGCGCACCAGCGCGTGATCCATACCCTGCGCACCTGGAACGTGACGGTCGATGAGGCCTTCTTCCTGGGCGGGCTGAACAAGGCCGAGGTCTTGCAGGCCTTCGGCGCGCACATGTTCTTTGACGACCAGGAAGGACATGTGCAGAAGGCGGCCGTGGTGGTGCCGTCGGGGCGGGTGCCTTACAAGGGGGGAACATTGGAAGCGACACGCGCTACGCGAAGCCGGGCTGGCAAGGGCTGACTTCGGGCAGGCGCCCTCCCTGACTGCAGACTCAATCACCGCTCCCGCTCTGCTTTAGCCGTAGCAGCGCGCCATGCGCATTGCGCATCAATATGTCGGGATATCGCTCGACCAACACGTTAAGGTGCGGCACGATTGTCTGCAAGGATGTGGCAATCGCCATATCCGTCACATCTTCGCTCCACAATATCTTTTGCACGAATTGAACCGCACCGATCTCTCTGACAAGATCGACACACGTCTGACATTCGAACTGATCCGCAACGTCTCCGTAACACTGCTTTATCACATCGTGAAGCTCTTGCTCCAGCGCGTTCGCTGTCGGTGAGGAGATCTGGCCGGCGACCGACTCGAAGGCCGAACAGAGCCGATCCAGCTCCTCGGCCAACCTGATCGTGCTGCTGACGACTTTGCGCAGATCTTCGAGCGAGAGCGGCGTCTGTGGTGGCTGGCTGTCCTGACTCATTGCGCCTCCACCGCCAACGAGACCACCGCCGACGTCGGCTCGGCAGGAAGTTGAAAGCGGCCCACCAATGTGGACAGCAGACTGGCCTGGTCCTGCAGTCCCTGTGAGGCCGCCGCGGCTTGCTCCACCAGGGCGGCATTCTGCTGGGTCACGCCGTCCATCTGTCCGATGGCAAAATTGATCTCCGTAATGCCTTTGCTCTGGTCGTCGCTGGCGCGCGCAATCTCGGCAACGATGGCCGTGACCTGCTCCACGCTACCAACCACGCTGCTCATCGTCTTGCCCGCCTGCTGCACAAGCAAGCTGCCCGCACTCACTTGCTCGACCGTATTGTCGATCAGCCCCTTGATCTCCCTGGCTGCGGTCGCCGAACGTTGCGCCAGATTGCGGACTTCAGCGGCCACCACGGCGAATCCCCTCCCCTCGTCACCGGCACGGGCCGCCTCCACCGCAGCATTGAGCGCAAGTATATTGGTCTGGAATGCGATGCCATCGATGACGGCGATGATCTCCACAATACGCGTTGATGCCTGCTTGATGGCCGACATGGTCGTGACCACCTTCGTCACCACCTGACCGGCCTCCCCGGCCACGGCAGACGCATTGACCGCCAGCGTATCGGCCTGGCGTGAATGGGCACTGGCTTGCAAGATACTGCTGGTAATCTGCTCCATTGCCGCCGCCGTCTGCTGCAGCGAACTGGCCTGTTCCTCGGTACGGGAAGAAAGGTCGATGTTGCCGCTGGCGATCTGCCGTGATGCCGTGGCGACACTCTCGGCACCGGACTTGACCCCCTGAAGAATCGTTCGAAGATTTTCATTCATGTGCCGCAAAGCGGCAATGACCTCACCCGTCTCGTCGTTGCCAACCAGCGCGATCTCGGTACACAGGTCGCCCGAAGCCACGGTATTGGCGATCCGGGCCGCCAGCCTGAGCGGCTGGGCGATGGCCCGCGCGACCATCACCGCAAGTCCGCCTCCCAGCAACAGGGCAGTCACCAACGCATAACAGATCAAACTCTGAGACTGCCCGTAGATGCGACTCGTGTCGGCGGCTGACTGATCTCCACCTCGCTGATTGACATCGGCCAGCGTAGCAATGTCCTTGAGCAGGGAGAAGTAGATATCCGAGGAATCGCCCGTAAAGATTGACGTCGCCTCGTTGATGCGACCACCTTCCAGCGCCGCCATCAATGCAAAGTGGTACTGCAGCAGTCGCTTGATCCGCAGACTCGCCTCCGGATAAATGGACTTCTCTTCAGGCTCGGAGATCTGCTTCTCATAGGTCTCCAGCGTCGTCTTGAGATCACTGAGCAACTCCGATGTCCGCTTGGTGAGCACCTCGGTCTGAACGCGGTCCCCTGCATAGATGATCATTTGCGCTTCATTGCTGCGCAATCTCGCCAGCAACAGCTTGATGTCTCCCAGGGTCTTGATGCTGGGAAGCCAGTTGCTCGCCAGTTCGTTGGCCGACGCATTGACTCGATGCAGCTGCCAAATCGAAAACAAACCGATGCTCATCGTCAACAACAAGATCAGACTGAATGAGATGACGAGTTTCTTGGCGATCTTGAGATCACGAATTTTTTTCACACTACCCCCGAATTATTGATTGATGGATAAATCGGGACTGAATCACTTGAGACAGGCGAGCGATACCATGCGCGCATGGCTGGCACAGCGAAGACACATTCCTGTCCACTGCGGTCCTGCCAGAAGCGGCAAGAGCGGCACAGAACAAAGGCGGTACTGGTCAATCTTTGCGGGCTGCACGGCAAGACCCGCGCTTCAAGGTGAGTAGCCCCCGGACAAGGTATCAGCCAAGGAATCTGGTCCTTGCCTGAGAGCGCATCAGCATTGACTGACAGCGCAGTCGTATCACGAGATCACTATAAATTCTCCGCGCCGACACACTATCGTCGGGTCATCCGGCTGGCCACCAGCCGGCGAACTTCATTGGGTGTCTGTCCGAAAGTTGCCTTGAACACCCTGCAAAAATGGCTGATGGAAGAAAAGCCCTTGCTGTAGGCGATTTCCGAGATGTGCAAATGATTGAAAGCGGGATCGCACAGCATTTTCCTGCAGGCTTCCAGACGCCTCTGCAGGATGAAGCGAGAGACTGCGACGTCTTCATGCTGAAAAAGAGAATGCAGGTGGCGTACGGAAATTTGATGCGCCGCTGCGATGGCGCCCGGATTGAGCGCCTCATCATGAAGATGGCGAAGAATGTATTCCTGAATCAATTGCAGTTTGACGGACGCATTATCCAAGGCGGCACGGGTATCCTGATGCAGCAGTGCATTGACCAGTTCGAGCAGTGAACGACTGGCGGCACCGACCACATGAGGGTCCAGATGCAGGATTTCGCTAGCCATTGCGCGCATCTGATTGACCAGCAGATAACCGATACCACGACGTCCGTCGCGCAACCCGACCGCGGGCGGTTCCTTGTGCTCGGGAAAACGCTCTCTCAACAGACGCCAGGGCAGCATCAGCGTCACCTTGTGCAAGGTCGCGGTCACCTCGAATCGCGTGGCATTGGCCGTGCTCCATACGATCAGGTCACCTGCGCCCACTTCCAGACGCTGATCGGTGGAGTGGAAACGCTCGGCGCCACTCTCCGCAAGCTGGATACCGATATACAATTCGTCATCCCTTTTTAGCGTTTGGTAATCGCGTTCTCCCTCGCATGGATCACAGATCGTATTGATGAGTACGATCTCACTGAATTCGTGTCTGACGAGGTGGGCGCGAAAGCCGGGAGCAAGGGGCTTGGTCAGCGTCCAGTGGCGATAGGAACGGCGCAGTGCAGCTTGCCACGCTTCCGTTCTTTCAGCAGGAGGGGTCTCTTCACTGAGCCAGGATTGCGTCTTCCTTTTGCGATACATGCGAGCTCCTTTCGCTTTCATGCTCGCATCTGATACTGACAAAAGAATGACCAAAGACCACGCAAAAAACACGGTGCGATACAGACGGAAATGACGGCCCTGGTTACCTGGGCTGGCAGCCTGCCTGCAGTATGAATGCCCGCGTGCTCAGATACAGCACGAGCCCATTCAACACATGCCAGAACATGTGCGTCCCGATGCTCATGGTCGGGCACACCGCCATATCCATGGACCGCAACACCAGCGACAGCGTGAACAAGCTCGCCGCCAGCAACAGGCTCATGGGCTCATGCCTGCCCGTGCGCCAGTGATACAGACCGAGTCCGCCGATGAACAGCCAGGCCGATCCATAGGACGCCACCGATCCATTGAGCCACTGTTGCGGCAGCATGCCGACGCCATAGGTGAGCACAAGGAAAAACAGCACCCAGCCCATCGTCACAGCCCAATTGCAGCGCGCCACCTTGCGTACGTAGAAGGCCAGGAACAACACCTGATAAATGGAAATGGGAATGACATCGGCAAACAAGGCCCAGCGCTGTGCAAAGGTGTGGAAAAGAAAACTGCCCACACCGATCACGGCCACCATCAGCGTGAGTAGCCGCGACATCACCATCGTGCTGCGGTCCTGCGGCAGTGGCAGGCACCACAGGAAATACGCCGCCAGCAGGAAGGCAATATTGGAAATCGCGTTCACGGGTTCCGCCCAGAAAGCAGTACCGATCCGTTCGCAATACAGGTCTACCGGAGAAAATAAAGAATCAATCATGGTGGGCATTACCAGCAAGTCGTCGCAGATCAGGAAGGCCAGGAACCAGCGACCATCAGGTCACCCGTTCACGATGCAGCCGCCATCATCGGCGAAGCCGCCGACTTTTTCCAGTCGCGTAGCGACCCTCTACACCTGCGCCCCGATTACCCTCCCCGGCCGCCCCGCCAGCCAGCCCAGCACGCCCATACACACCGCCCCGCCCGCGCACAGGGCCAGCACCGGCGTCCATCCCCCGCTGGCATCATGCAGCCGCCCCATAAGAATGGGCCCGGCTGCTGCCAGCAGATAGCCTACACTCTGCGCCATGGCCGACAGCGCGGCGGCCTGCGGCGGCGTCGATACCCGCGTGCCGACGAAGGCCAGCCCCAGGATCAGCACCGCCCCCGTGCCGAATCCGAACAGCGGTACCCACACGATGGACGCCTGCGGCCAGGCCATCAGGCCGACCAGGCTGAGGACGGTGGCGGCAGACATGCCGACGGCGACCGGACGATGATCGCCGATGCGCGGCCCCAGCGGGACCAGCAACACTCCCGGCAACGCCGACGCCAGCTGCATCAGGCCGTGCAGGTTGCCCGCTTCCACCGCACTGTGGCCGTTGGCCGCGAGAATGGAGGGCAGCCACGCCGTCACCACGTAATACACCAGCGAATTGCTGCCCAGAAAAAACGTGACCTGCCACGCCAGCGGCTGGCGCCACATCGACGCGCTTCGCATCGAAGCGGTGGCCGGGCGCGTATCACGCCGCAATTGCGGCAGCCAGACCAGTATCGCCAGTGCGGGCAGCGCGATGAACGCGGCCAGTGCCCACGCCCAGCCCAGACCGGCTGCCAACGGTACCGCGCAGACCGAGCCCAGCGCCGAGGCAGCGCCCATGGTCAGCGCATAGATGGCCGTCATCCGGGTAAGGTCATCGGGGAAGTCACGCTTGAGCAGGCTGGGCAAGAGCACATTGCCACCCGCAATGCCGCAACCGATGATGCAGGTGCCCGCCAGCAGGGCCAATAGCGATCCGGAAGAGCGCAGCACGATGCCGCCCGCGATCAGCAGCAGGGCCAGTAACAGCGTGCGTTCCAGTCCCAGGGCGCGCGCCACGCGGGCAGCCATGGGCGACACCAGGGCGAAACACAGCAGCGGCAAGGTCAGCATCAGCCCTGCCGCACCCGCTGAAAGGGCAAAGGTCTGCTGCAACAATCCCATCACCGGCCCGACGGCAGTGACCGGGGCGCGCAGGTTGGCGGCGATGAGCAGGATGCCGGCAATGAGCCAGAGACCACGATGAACGGGGCGAACGTGAGGGGGGTGCGTAGCGTGCATGGCCGGCCTGAAGAAAGCAGAAAGAGTGATCGAAAGCAGGGAGCACCCAGCTTAGCCAATCGCCGCTTGCACGTATTTGGCTACAATGCCAGCTTATTGCTAAAAACGGTCAACCCCCGCTCACCATGGCCACTCTCTACGCCAGCCTGATCGACCATGATCCGGACCGTCTCGATACGCCGGTCACGGCTCTGCGCGTGCATACCTGCCAGCATGAGCGCGAGACGCCCTTCCACAGTCATCGCAAGGGCCAGCTGGTGGTGGCCCTGCATGGTGCGGTCACCTGCGAGACGGCCCTGGGCCTGTGGATCGTGCCGCCGCAATCGGCGGTCTGGATTCCGCCGGGCATGCCGCACAGCAACCGGGTCACCCTGGACGGGCAGCTGTGCTTCCTCTTCATCGCGCCCCAGGCGGCCAGCATGCCGGACCAGTGCTGTTCTCTGGCACTCACGCCCCTGCTGGTGCAGATGATCTGTCACCTGGCCGAGCAGCGCCAGGACTACGCCCCGCACGAGCGCACCGCCCGCCTGGCGGCGGTGCTGGTGGAAGAACTGGAACACAGCCAGCGTCACGCCCTGCCCCTGCATCTGCCGGTGCCACAGCATTCGCGCCTGCGCGCCATTGCGCGTCACCTGGCCGAGCATCCGGCCGATCGCAGCACGGTGGCCGAATGGGGCCAGCGCCATGCGATGAGCGAGCGCAGCTTCGCGCGTTTCGTACAGGCCGAGACCGGCATGAGCTTTGGCCGCTGGCGGCGCCAGATCCACCTGATGCTGGCCCTGCAATGGCTGGCCTCGGGCCGCTCGGTGCAGCGTGTTTCGCAGGATCTCGGCTATGACTCGGTGAGCGCTTTCATCACCATGTTCCGGAAAACCCTGGGTAAACCACCCGCGCGCTACATGGCGCAACGCCAGGCGCCACTTGCCCGCTCAAACGCTGTGCCGCCACTCAGTCCGACGGCGCCCTACTTCCAACCGACACGGCAAGCCTCATGGAAACCGAACTGAAACTCTTGCTCGCCCCCGAGCACACCAAGGCCTTCATCCGTCATCCGCTGATCAAGCGCCATGCCCAGGCCGCACCACGCATCAAGGACCAGACCGGTACCTACTTCGATACGCCGGACCTGCTGCTGCGCCAGAACGAGGCCGGCCTGCGGGTGCGTCGGACCGGAAATGAATTTGTTCAAACCCTCAAGGCCGGCGGTGGCGTCCATGGCGGCCTGCACCAGCGCAATGAATGGGAGTCGTTGGTGGAAGGTGAAGCGCCTGACCTTCCGGTGCTGCGCGACCTGGTCGCCTCCGACGAGGACTGGGCCAGGAAGATCTTCTCCGAGCGCACCGCCGCGCAGCTCACGCCCATCTTCAGTACCCGCATCCAGCGCATGGTGTGGGACCTGGTGCTGGACGAGGGCACACAGGTCGAATGCGTGCTCGACCAGGGTACGGTGGAACACGGCGACCTCAAGGCGCAGGTCTGCGAGATCGAACTCGAACTCAAAGAGGGCAATGCCCGCGCCCTGTTCGACTTCGCCCTGCAACTGCTGCAGGACCTGCCGCTGCGCATCGGCATCCAGAGCAAGGCGCAGCGCGGCTATGGCCTGTTCCACCAGGCGATCCGCAAACAGAACGGCCTTGCCGCCGTTTCCTCCGCCAGCCACGCCAGGCCGCTGCGACTGGCGCGCAAGATGACGGTGGAGCAGGCCTTCCTGGCCGTGCTCAGCAATTGTGTGGAGCAGATCCAGGCCAACGACATCGCCGACCAGGACAGCCACGATATCGAACGCCTGCACCAGATGCGCGTGGGCCTGCGCCGCCTGCGTTCGGCCTTCACCCTGTTTGATGAGGTGATCGCTCTGCCGGCCTCCCTGGCGACCGAATTCGAGTGGGTGTCGCAAGCCATCGGCCACGCGCGCGACTGGGATGTGCTGGCGACCCAGACGCTGGGCAAGCTGCCCCCGCAGGCCATCGGCGCCATCGATCTGGAAAGGGTGCGCCACGCGGCGCTGGTGGAGGCCGGCAAGGAACATGCGCATGCCGTGCAGGCCGTAGCCTCCCCGCGCTATACCGCACTGGTCTTGCAGTTCAGCCGCTGGCTGCTGCTGGCGGGCTGGCGTGATGGTCGCGATGAGGACGCCCAGGAAGCCCTGGCACAAACACTCTCGCGTTTTGCGCGGCAGATGCTGCGACGGGATGAAAAGCGACTCAACAAGCGCGGCGCACATCTTGAAGAAAACGACCGTGCCCGGCACCGCACCCGCATCGCGGCCAAGAAGATGCGCTATGACATCGAATTCTTCCAGGCCCTGTATGGGGAGAAGAGCAGTCGGCCCTACCTGAAGGCCCTGTCGCGCCTGCAGGAACAGTTGGGACTGCAGAACGACCTGGTGGTGGCCGATGCCCTGCTGCAGCAACTGCAGCAGAAGCAGGCGCGCCTGGCACCCAGCATCGCCTACGCGCGGGGCTACCTGGCCGGCCAGGTCAAGGACGGGCATGCGCGCATGCACCGCCGGTGGAAAAAATGGCAGGCCCGGGAGCTGCCGCGATGACCGGGCCACCATTCACTGCCAAAAACAGACAACTTCCTTCATATCAGCTAACGCGCTGCACAAAAGCGGGGCAGCCAGCGCCCGCCTGAAATGGGGTCAGGCGCACCAAAAGCAGGCAATAGCGATGCCTGAACCTTCATTTGAGTGTTGCCGCACCGCATCAGCGCCATCGATGCCACCGTGACCACGCTGCCACACCTGCCGCAAACCCTTGCCACATCGACCTCTGGCCGCCAATAATCGTCGCGGCTTGTTGTATGCCAATCTTGTATATCAGTGTGGCACACAACTTGCTGATGAGAGCTCATGAGCATCGATCCTTCCGCCAAGTCGTCGTCGCAGATTGCGGTCCGCATCACCGAGGCCATCCTCGCCAAGCAACTGGCGCCGGGGACCCGGTTGGGCGAACAGCAACTGGCCGACCTGTTCAGCGTCTCGCGCACCCAGGTACGCGAAGCGCTGACCCGGCTCATGGCGCGCGGCATCGTCACCGTCAGTGCGCGGCGCGGCTGGTTCGTCATCGAGCCGACTGCCGAACAGGCGCGTGAAGCCTTCGAGGCGCGCCGCGTGATCGAGCTGGGCCTGCTGCGCCAGGCGCGTGTGCGCCCCATCAGTGCCCAGGCCATCGGCCAGCTGCGCGATCACATTGCACGCGAGGAGGCCGCCATTGCCGGGGCCGACGTGGGAGCACGCAGTTATCTGCTGGGCGACTTCCATGTCTGCCTGTGCGAATGCCTGGGCAACTCGCTGCTGTCGGAGACGCTGCGCGACCTGACCGCACGCACCACGCTCACGGCCATGCTGCACCAGTCGTCGGAACAGGCCGAGGATTCGTGTTCGGAACATGTATTGATCGTCCAGGCGCTGGAGCGCGGCGATCTGGAACAGGCGGAGCAACTGATGCAGGACCACCTGCAACACGTGGAATCAGGGCTCACCCAGGTGCGCAGCAGCGATCCGCTGGAACCGCTGCGGCAGGCGCTGGCGTCCGTCTCGCGGCAGGGGGCCGCCGGCGAGAGCGGACCAACGCGTCAGGAAAACAAACGGCCTTAGCCAGCGCATCGCACGGGCCACTCATCAACGTAGTCAACCAAGGGAAACTGCTATGAAACTGACCAAACTCCTGCTCGGCCTGATGGCCGGCGCCATGATGTTCTCCGCTTCGGCCGCCCGTGCCGACGCCCTGGACGATATCCAGAAGCACGGCACGCTGCGCGTGGCGGTGCCGGCGGACTTCCCGCCGTTCGGCTCGGTCGACAGCGACCTCAAGCCGCAGGGTCTCGACATTGACGTGGCCACCCTGATCGCCAAGAAGATGGGCGTGAAGGTCGAACTGATCCCGGTCTCCAGCGCCAACCGCATTCCCTACCTGACCACCAAAAAGGTCGACCTGGTCATCTCCAGCATGGGCAAGAATGCCGAGCGTGAAAAGGTGATCGACTTCAGCACTGCCTATGCTCCCTTCTTCAATGGTGTCTTCGGCCCGGCCGACCTGCCCGTCAAGAGTGCAGCCGATCTGGCCGGCAAGACCATTGCGGTGACCCGTGGCTCGGTGGAAGACCTGGAACTGACCAAGATCGTGCCCGCCTCGGCCACCGTGAAGCGCTACGAGGACAACAACAGCACCATCAGTTCCTTCCTCTCCGGTCAGGTGCAGCTGGTGGCCACCGGCAACGTGGTGGCTGCCGCCATCATCGCCAAGAACCCGCCCAAGAAGCCCGAGACCAAGTTCCTGATCAAGGATTCGCCTTGCTTCATCGGTCTGAACAAGGGTGAGAAGAAGCTGCAGGACAAGGTCGATGCCATCCTGGCCGAAGCCAAGAAGGATGGCAGCCTCAACGCCATCTCGCAGAAGTGGCTGGGCCTGCCCCTGCCGGCTGGCCTGTAATTTGCTGTATTGCCGTATTGCCGTATTGCTGCACACCTCGGGGGGTGCAGCAATACAGTGGCCAAAGAGCTCCGGTACAGTCTCGACACGACAGCAATACAGTAGCAGTACAGTAAAAATATAGTAGCGATACCTCCGCAATACAGCAGCAATACAGCAGCAATACAGTTTGATCCAGGCAGCAGGCAGGCGGACAACCCGGCAAACGCAGCATTTTCGAGGCAGGGCAGACACGACATCATGGCTTATCAATTCGATTTTCTTTCCACGCTCGACTACACCGACGTCATCGTCAAGGGAGTGGCGACCACCATCGAGCTCATCGCCATCGGCGGCGTGCTGGGCGTGGCCGTGGGCATCTTCGGTGCCTGGGCGCGCACGCAGGGGCCGGGCTGGCTCAAACCCATCGTCAGCGGCTATGTGGAGATCATCCGCAATACGCCCTTCCTGGTGCAGTTGTTCTTCATCTTCTTCGGTCTGCCTTCGCTGGACATCCACATCAGTGAAATCACGGCGGCGATCCTGGCCATGGTGATCAACCTGGGTGCCTACAGCACCGAAATCATTCGTGCCGGGGTGCAGGCGATTCCGCGCGGACAGATCGAGGCGGCGCAATCGCTGTCGATGTCGCGCGGGCAGATCTTCCGCCACATCATCCTGCGTCCGGCGCTGCAGAAGATCTGGCCGGCACTGTCTTCGCAGGTGGTGATCGTCATGCTGGGCTCGGCCGTGTGTTCGCAGATCGCGGTGGAAGAATTGTCCTTCGCGGCCAACTACATCCAGGGCCGCAACTTCCGCGCCTTCGAAGCCTACATCGTCGCCACCGCCCTCTACCTGGTGCTGGCCATCCTGCTGCGCCAGCTGCTGCGCCTGATCGGCAACTACTTCATCACTGCCCGGAGGTCCGCATGATCTCGTTTACCACCTGGGACATCGTCCGCAACCTGATGCTGGCGTGGCGCTGGACCATTCTCCTGTCACTGGTCACCTTTCTGCTCGGCGGCACGCTGGGCCTGATCATCCTGTTCATGCGCACCTCGCGCCAGAGCTGGCTGCGCATGACGGCGCGGCTCTACATCGAACTGTTCCAGGGCACGCCGCTGCTGATGCAGTTGTTCCTGGTGTTCTTCGGCATCGCGTTGTTCGGTCTCGAAGTGCCTGCCTGGCTGGCGGCGGGACTGGCGCTGATGTGCTGGAGCGCCTCCTATCTGGCCGAGATCTGGCGCGGCTGCGTGGAAGCCATTCCCAAGGGGCAGTGGGAAGCCTCCTCGGTGCTGGCCATGGGTTACTTCCAGCAGATGCGCTACATCGTGCTGCCGCAGGCTTTCCGCATTGCGATTGCACCGACGGTGGGATTTGGCGTGCAAATCATCAAGTCCACTGCGGTGACCTCCATCATCGGCTTCATCGAATTGTCCAAGGCCGGCACCGTCATCACCAACGCCACCTTCCGCCCCTTCACGGTGTTTGCCATCGTGGGTGCCTTCTACTTCGTGCTTTGCTGGCCGCTGTCCAAGTACAGCCAGTCTTTAGAAAGGAAATACAATGCCGCTCATCGCCATTGACAACGTCAAGAAACGCTTCGGCGACAACGAAGTCCTCAAAGGCATCAGCCTGGACGTCGAACCGGGTGAAGTGATCGCCATCATCGGCAAGAGCGGCTCGGGCAAATCCACCCTCCTGCGCTGCATCAACGGCCTGGAGAGCATCGACGAAGGCAACATCAGCGTGGCCGGTGCCAAGCTGGGGGCGAGTGAACTGGAACTGCGCAACCTGCGCCTGAAGGTCGGCATGATCTTCCAGCAGTTCAACCTGTTCCCGCACCTCTCGGTGGGTCGCAACGTGATGATTGCGCCGATGATCGTCAAGGGCACGACCGAAGCCGAGGCCATGGCCATTGCCAAGGCCAATCTGGAGAAGGTCGGACTGGGTCACAAGTTCGATGCCTATCCGGATCAACTCTCCGGCGGCCAGCAGCAGCGCGTGGCGATTGCGCGTGCGCTGTCGATGAATCCTCAGGCGCTGCTATGTGACGAGATCACTTCGGCGCTGGATCCGGAACTGGTCAACGAAGTACTCACCGTCATGCGCGGCCTGGCCAAGGAAGGCATGACGCTGCTGATGGTGACGCACGAGATGCGTTTTGCACGCGAGGTGTGCAACCGCCTGGTGTTCATGCACCAGGGCAAGGTGCATGAAATCGGACCGCCGGAAGAATTGTTCGGCAATCCCAAGACGCCGGAATTGCAGCAGTTCATCGGGATGACGCAGGGGGCTTGAAGCGGCAGCCGAAAGATCGTCAGAAAAAAGCCGAAGGCATGTTTTGCCTTCGGCTTTTTCATTCTTGGTCGGGGAGCATGCAGCCTCCCCCTGGAGAAGAGCCGGGATATCACCGTGCCACTTCACACACCTTGCTGTCATTCTCATAAAACACCACCGGCCCCGTAGTGAACCGGTCCTTGGGAATGGACACCATCAGATAGTCCTTGACGCGGTACGAGGCACCCGAAGCAGGTGCGCGGTAGAGATAGTTCAGGCGCAGGGAGCCATCGCGCAAACGCACCGACAGCGGGGTGAAGATGTGTGGACGCTCGGCCGCATCCGGAGCGGTCATGCTGCGCGCCACCACCAGATATTGCTTGCGTTCGAAATGATCGGCCGAGGGACCGAAGGGGCGCTTGTCCTCCATCACCGGTGCCGGCTGCATCCAGCGGTCCCAGTCGGCGCGGCTGCGGATGAGGGCGCAGAAGACCGGCTGGCGCTGCTCATCCCAGTTCTTCAGGAACCCCTGATACGAACCGCTCAGGACAGTCTTGTAAGGCACGACCGTCGGGTCCTCGGGATCCGTCCACGGCATCATGGAACAGCCCGCCATGGCCGCCAGTACGGCGCCACCCAAGACCCACTGCATGCTTTGCGTGATCGACTTGCGCATTCGTTTCCCCCAAGAAGCTTAGCATTTAAACATGGCTGGCCCGATGCTGGCGAGATTTAGTTGCATCCCGGCCAAAGTCCCGCCCCGCGGGAGGCACAGCACTGCTGCTCAGAGCCCATGGCACCTCATTTGGTTCAGTGACCTGACGGCCTTTGGCTTTGTGGAGCCAGGTATGCGATTTGCGTGATAATGCGGGGTCCGGAAGGCGGCTATGCTGGCGCGGCGAGGTGTCGCGCGGTGCCAAGGAACACTCTCCCTGCGCACGCCTTCCCTGTTTCTGCCATTTTTGAAGGGTCGTTTCCATGAGCTCAGCTGTCATTTCTTCCTCCGCTACCGGCGCCGCGCTGGACGGTTTCATCGCCGGTCTGCCGAAAACCGAACTGCACCTGCACATCGAAGGCACGCTGGAACCCGAGCTGATGTTCGCCCTGGCCCAGCGCAACAACGTCGCCCTGCCCTACGCCTCGGTAGAGGACCTGCGTGCGGCCTACAACTTCAGCGACCTGCAGTCCTTCCTCGATCTGTACTACGCTGGTGCCAACGTGCTGCGCACCGAGCAGGACTTCTACGACATGACCGCCGCCTACATCGCACGTGCGCAAGCCGACAACGTGCGCCATGCCGAGATCTTCTTCGATCCGCAAACCCATACCGAGCGCGGCATTCCCATTGCCACCGTATTCGCCGGCATCGCCGCCGCCCTGCGCGATGCGCGCCGCCGCGATGGTTTCGGTAGCGTCATGATCATGTCCTTCCTGCGCCACCTCTCGGAAGAGGACGCCTTCGCCACCCTGGAAGCGGCACTGCCGCTGCGTGAGCAATACGCCGACCTGTGGCTGGGCATCGGCCTGGATTCTTCCGAACGCGGCAACCCGCCGGAGAAGTTCGAACGCGTCTACGCGCGCTGCCGCGAACTGGGCTTGCGCCTGGTGGCCCATGCCGGTGAAGAAGGTCCGGCCGCCTACGTGATCGGCGCACTCGACGTGCTGCACGTCGAACGCATCGACCACGGCGTGCGCAGCGAGGAAGATCCGGCCCTGATGCAGCGCCTGGCGCAACAGCGCACCCCGCTGACGGTGTGCCCGCTGTCCAACCTCAAGCTGTGCGTGGTCAAGGACATGGCCGAACACAACCTGGCACGCCTGCTCGATGCCGGCCTGGCCGTAACCGTCAACTCCGACGACCCGGCCTACTTCGGCGGCTACATGAACGCCAATTACCACGCCGTCACCCGCGCGCTGAACCTCTCGCGCGAGCAGGTGCTGCAACTGGCCCGCAATGGCATCGATGCCTGCTTCCTCTCCGACGAAGACAAGACCACCCTGCATCAGGAGCTGGAACAGTACGCCGCCAGCCACTGAGCAAGCCACGTCGTCAATCACCACGCCCGGCCCTGCGCCGGGCGTTTTCGCATCCCCGACGGTCAAGCACACTTCTTGCATGAGTGTGCGTGGGGATTGGCAACGGTCCGGACGCCGTTTTGCGGCGCACCTCCTGCGCCATTGACCACACATTTTTGCCGCAATCGAACACACAGATTGACAACAATTTCTGAAATAAAGATTACGCCATGCAGCATGGGCTCCACTATTGGCTACAAGGGAAGATTGCGTTATCGGCGCTGCGCCGCAGCATCGAAAGTCTTGCCTGCGCTGACCCAAAGCGGGTCACACGCCTCTCTTTTTGGTGCAGAATGAGCCCCATTTTGTTGCAAATATTTTTTCAGATTGTTGACGATCCATGCGCCTCGTTGTTGACCGGCAAGACCCTCCCGATAGTCATTCCAGCCAGAGCATGAGCATCATGAACAAAGCCAGCAAAACCGCACGCTCCCCTGCCGCCCCGGCGCGTGCCAGTGCGCGCGAGCGCGAAAGTACGGGCGCGGTGGAGGAAAGGATGTACCAGGACATCTACGACGCCATCATGGAACATCGGCTGCCGCCGCGAACCAAGTTGACCGAGCAGACCCTGTGCCAGATCTACGATACGGCCCGCCACACGGTGCGCAAGGTACTCTCGCGCCTGGCCTCGGAGGGCATGGTCGATCTGGAGGCCAACCGTGGCGCCTTCATCGCCAGTCCTTCGCATGCCGAGGTGCGCGACATGTTCGAGCTGCGCAACATCCTCGAACACGCAGTGCTGGAGAAGGTCGGACGCGAGGCCGGTACGCGCCAGATTGCCGGCTTGCGGCGCATGGTGGAAGAGGAGCGGGATTGTTACCTCAACGGTGACCGGCCGCGCTGGATCCGGCTTTCCGCCCAGTTCCACCTGGCGCTGGCGGAGCTGACCGGCAATGCGCTGCTGGTGGAGACGCTGCGCAAGCTGGTCTCGCGCACCACGCTGATGATCGCCAAGACGGAGGCACCGGGCCACAACGCCTGCTCCTTCGATGAACACGAGACCGTGCTGGAAGCGCTGGAAAAAGGTGACGTTGCCGCTGCCCAGTCGCATATGGCACATCACTTGCATTTGTGCGAGGACCGGGTGCGGCCGGATGCGGATGATCAGTTCGATCTGCGCGCCGTGCTCGGCAAGGGACTGTGACCCACGGGCCGGCGCGCACACCCTGACCTTTCCGACAGGAAGCGTCAGGAAGATGGAAGAAGGAAGTGAGAAACAGAACAGGGCCACGTCGCGCGGCTCGATGCAGACCGTGTGACCACCACCATGCCGACAAGAGCATGCAGGAAGTCCGTTGAACAGCCCGGCTGAGGCCGGGCGTGATTCGTTTCGCCCCACCCTTTCTCTTTGATGGAGACCGGCCATGACTACCGATGCTTCCCCCTCCGCTGCACCCGGCGCCTATATCGCCGGCGCCGACGACGCGCGCCTGATCAATGAAGACCTTGCCCCGCTGAAGAAGCAGACCTGGGGTTCCTACAACATCTTTGCCTTCTGGATGTCCGACGTGCACAGCGTGGGCGGCTACGTCTTTGCCGGCAGCCTGTTCGCACTGGGCCTGACCAGCTGGCAGGTGCTGATCTCGCTGCTCATCGGCATCAGCATCGTCTATCTGCTGTGCAATCTGGTGGCGCGTCCCAGCCAGGCGCATGGCGTGCCCTATCCGGTGATGAGCCGGCTGTCCTTTGGCGTCCTGGGTGCCAACGTCCCTGCCATGATCCGCGGCCTGATCGCGGTGGCCTGGTACGGCATCCAGACCTACCTGGCCTCGGCCGCCTTCGTGGTGGTGGTGCTGAAGTTCTTCCCTGAACTGAAGCCCTATGCCGATGTTCACGTGCATTCCTTCGCCGGTCTCTCTACGCTCGGCTGGGGCGGCTTCCTGCTGCTGTGGGTGCTGCAGGCGCTGGTGTTCTGGAACGGCATGGAAACCATCAAGAAGTTCATCGACTTTGCCGGTCCGGCGGTCTATGTGGTCATGTTCATCCTGGCCGGCTGGATGATCTACAAGGCCGGCTGGCAGAACGTCGGCCTGAACCTGGGCGAGATCAAGTACAGCGGCTGGGCGGCAGTCTCGGTGATGATTACGGCCATCTCGCTGGTGGTGTCCTATTTCTCGGGGCCGATGCTCAACTTCGGCGACTTCTCCCGCTACTGCCATACTTTCGCCGATGTGAAGCGCGGCAACTTCTGGGGCCTGCCGGTCAACTTCCTGGCGTTCTCGATAGTAACGGTGGTGACCACTTCGGCCACCATTGCCGTGTTCGGTGAACTGATCACCGACCCGGTGGAAACGGTCTCGCGCATCGACAGCACCACGGCTGCGGTGATTGGCGCGCTGACCTTCCTGACGGCCACCATTGGCATCAACATCGTGGCCAATTTCGTCTCGGCGGCGTTCGACTTTTCCAATCTCTCGCCCAGCCGCATCAGCTGGCGTGCCGGCGGCATGATCGCGGCCACCGCGTCGATCTTCATCACGCCCTGGAACCTGTTCGGCAACCCGGAAGTGATCCATTACACGCTCGATGTGCTGGGGGGCTTCATTGGCCCGCTGTACGGCATCCTGCTGTCGGACTACTACCTGGTCAAGCAGCGTCAGGTGAAGGTCGAGGATCTCTACACCATGCGTCCTGAAGGCCGCTACTGGTACACCAATGGCGTCAACCGTGATGCGGTCAAGGCGCTGGTGCTGGCCGCTGCCGTCTGCGTGGCCTGCGTGATGCTGCCGCAGCTGCGTAAAGCAGCGGACTTCTCCTGGTTCATCGGTGCGGCGCTGGGCGCGGTGTTTTACCTGATGTTCGCGCGCAAGCGCTGAGCGTCGCTGACCTGGACTTCATTGCATCAAGGAACAAGCATGCGCATCAAGCTGATCAATCCCAACACCACCATGAGCATGACCGAGGCCATGACGGCCTGTGCCCGCCAGGTGGCGGCCCCCGGCACCGAGATCATGGGCGTGAGTCCGCAGATGGGACCGGCCTCGATCGAGAGCCACTATGACGAGGCGCTGGCCGTGCCGGGGCTGCTGCAGGAAATCGAGCGGGGTGAGCGCGAGGGCGTGGATGCCTACGTGATTGCCTGTTTCGGCGATCCTGGTTTGTCAGCGGCGCGTGAGCTGGCGCGGGGACCGGTGATCGGGATTGCGGAAGCGGCGATGCACATGGCCAGCCTGGTCGCGCCCTCCTTCTCGGTGGTGACCACGCTGGCGCGCACCAGCGGCATGGCCTGGCATCTGGCCGAGCGTTACGGCATGCAGCGTTTTTGCCGTAAGGTGCGGGCCTGCGAGATTGCGGTGCTGGAGCTGGAGAATCCGGCGTCCGATGCGCGGGCGCGCATTACCGAGGAGTGTCGGCGGGCACTGGCCGAGGACGGGGCCGAGGCCATCGTGCTGGGCTGTGCCGGCATGGCCGACCTGTGTGCGGCCATTGGCCGCGACATTGGTGCGCCGGTGATCGATGGCGTGACCGCAGCGGTCAAGCTGGCGGAGTCGCTGGTGGCACTGGGGTTGGGCACGGCCAAGGGTGGTGAATGGGCGCGGCCCTTGCCCAAGGCTTATCATGGATTGCTCAGCGGTTTTGCCCGTGTCTGATTTTCCATGCGGTGCTGTTGTCCGGCGCTGCGATTTCTTTTCTTGACAGCCAAACGAAGAACTTATGTCACAGCAACAAACTTATCCTCGCGACCTGGCCGGTTATGGCCGCAACCCGCCGCATGCGCGCTGGCCTGGCCAGGCGCGGGTGGCTTTGCAATTCGTGCTGAACTATGAGGAGGGCGGCGAGAATTGCGTGCTGCACGGTGATCCTGCGTCGGAGCAATTCCTTTCCGAGATCGTGGGGGCGGCGGCTTATCCGGCGCGGCACATGTCGATGGAATCGATTTACGAATATGGGTCGCGGGTGGGGGTGTGGCGCATCCTGCGGGAGTTCGAGAAGCGTGGTCTGCCGATGACGATCTTTGGCGTGGCCACGGCCTTGCAGCGTTCGCCTGATGTGACCCAGGCGTTCCAGGAATTGGGGCATGAGATCGCTTGCCATGGCTTGAAGTGGATTCATTATCAGAACATGGATATTGAGACCGAGCGGGCGCATATGCAGGAGGCGGTGCAGATTTTCCGTGAGCTCACCGGGAGCGCGCCGCTGGGCTGGTATACGGGGCGGGATTCGCCCAATACGCGGCAGCTGGTGGTGGAACACGGTGGCTTTGCGTATGACTCGGATTATTACGGGGATGATCTGCCGTTCTGGATGGAGGTGGAAACCAGTGCCGACGTGAAGGTGCCGCATCTGGTGGTGCCTTATACGCTGGACTCCAATGACATGCGGTTTGCTACGCCGCAAGGTTTCAACACCAGCGAGCACTTCTACCAGTACCTGAAGGATAGTTTCGACGTGCTCTATGAAGAGGGTGAAGAGGCTCCGAAGATGCTATCCATCGGGATGCACTGCCGCCTGCTCGGACGACCCGGACGATTCCGTGCTCTTCAACGCTTCCTCGATTACGTGCAGTCACACGACAAGGTCTGGATTTGCCGACGCATCGATATTGCTGAACATTGGAAGAAGACGCATCCTTTTTCGGAGCGCTGATTTAATTTTTGGCGGTACTTTTTTAGTTCGGCGGTGGTTTTTAGGTTTGGGGTAGTCTGCACGGAATGCTTTTCTGCGCTCTAGCTTAATGCCTATCTTTCTCCGTTCCGCCCGGAGAGAGAAAATAATTAAGCTAGAGCGCAGGAAAGAGGCCCGTGCAGACTACCCAAAAACAAAAAACCAACAACCAAGCCCGCCAAGCCAAACCAGACCCCAAACATCACTTAACGGGAGCACCATTTTCAAACCACTTCCCGATGATGGCGCGTTCATCATCGGTGATATGGGTCATGTTCCCGAGAGGCATGGCCTTCTGCACGACGGCCTGTTGATAAATCTGTTGTGCATGCTGGGAGATATGTTCAGGAGAGTCCAGCAAGATGCCTTTGCCGGGAACGGGCATGAGGGTAGGTTGAGCGGCATGGCACTGAATGCAGCGTGCCTGGATGACTTGTTGAACCTGAGCGAACGATCCGACGGGTTCATTGCTGGCTGCGGCGGTCGCCGATGTATTGTCGGCTGAAGGAGCTGCGGCGGCCGCTGGCTTGGCCTGCATGGCCGGACTCATCCACAGGATCACGGCCAGCAGCAAGCCCACGGCGATTCCCGGGTACCACCAGTTGTAGACGCCCTTGTGCCGCAACACGAAGAACTGCCGGATCAAGGCACCGGCGGCCATGATGCACAACAAGACCACCCAGTTATGCGGCGCGCTGTAGGTCATGCTGTAGTGATTGGACAGCATGGCAAACAGCACTGGCAAAGTGAAGTAGGTATTGTGGACGCTGCGCTGCTTGCCCCGCTTGCCGTGAATTGGATCAGGCGCCTGCCCGGCTCGCATGGAAGCCACCATCTTGCGCTGCCCCGGAATGATCCACACCAGCACGTTCGCGCTCATGATGGTCGCCAGCGAAGCCCCGCTGATGAGGAAGGCAGCGCGCCCCGAGAACAGATGACAAGCCGCCCACACCGACACGATCACCTGCAAGCCCACCAACAGATTGACCAGACGATCCGCCCCCGGCCGATCCCCGATGGTGCTACAGATCGCGTCATAGATCAGCCAGTTGAAGACCAGGAAGGCAATCGCCGTTCCACCCGCCATCGACGCCGACATGTCGAACACATTGCGATCCACCAGGAACACGTTCGCATTGAAGAGATACAGCAGCGAGAACAAGGCAAAGCCTGACAGCCACGTACTGTAGGACTCCCAATAGAACCAGTGCAGATGCTCCGGCAATACCTTGGGTGCAAGAAGATACTTCTGCGGATTGTAGAAACCGCCCCCATGCACCGCCCACAACTCGCCCCCCACCCCCTTCTCCTTCAACTCCGGATCGGTCGGTGCCACCAGACTGTTGTCCAGCCAGACGAAGTAGAACGAAGACCCGATCCAGGCAATCGCCGTGATCACATGCAGCCAGCGCAGCAGCAGATTGAGCCAGTCAAGTAAGTATGCTTCCATGATGCTCCGCTCTCAAATCCCTATCGATGACGAAGGCCGCAACACGCGCACCTCCACCCTGTTCAAAACCCAGCAATTAGATATCAGCCCGACCGATACCATATGCCTGCAAACATATAGACAGCATATGTCTGCACCCATATCAATATGAGCACGCCCGGCCCCACCTGCTGCTATACAGTGTAGCCAATCGCCACCCGACTCACATGTCACTGCTTGCACTGCACCGGACGCCCAACAAAAATGCCGGATCCGAAGACCCGGCATCGCCATGATGCTGCAAGCAGCCGGATCGACCGGACGCTTAGAAGTGGTACTCGGCGCGCACCATCGGGGTCTTGGCCAGCGAACCGGCGACAGTGTTCGGATTGCCGAACTTGTTGCGCCAGTACTGGTACTCCAGACCCACGCGCAGCTTGTTCTTGCCCAAGCCCATGGAGGTACCCAGGTCATACATGACCTGACCATCGAAGTTCACTTCGGGCGAGGTCGGACCACCGAACTCGTTCTTGCCCTTGGCCGCAATATAGTTCATGTAGCCTTCGAAGGCCCAGCCCGAACCACCCAGCGGGATACCCCAGGCCAGGTTCAGCATCGGGTGAGTAGCGTACTCGTAGCGACTCGTCACACCGATGGGCTTGTTGCTCTCGAACAGCGCCAGCACGCTCACGTTCAGGAAACCAGGCACATCCATCATCAGGGTCGGACCGACCACCCACATGCGCTTCTTGGAGGCGTAGCTGTTGTCGTTCTTGGTGTTCCAGTCAAAGCCCAGGGTCAGACCGACACCACGTGCCGGTCCGAAGGAAAGGTCCTTGCCGCTGATCTTGCCGATATCCAGGGTATTGCGATAGACGACGTAGAATTCCGTGGCATTGTCATTCTTGTTGTCCGACAGCAGCATGTCGATGTTGAGGAAATTGGTACCGTACTTGTAACCATCGGAGTGCTGGAGGTTGACGATGTTCTTGCTGATGTCCTTCGAATTGAAGGGCTCGGCAAACTTCGTGCCGTAACGGTAGCCGATCGAGGTGTCCGACCAGTCCAAGGCATGAGCCGACATGCTGATTGCGGACGAAGCAACCACCGCCGCCATCATCCAGTACTTCCCCTTGATACCCTTCTTCATAAGTTTCTCCCTGTATTGCTTGTCTAAAAAAAATGGCTGTTGATCCGGTGCCCGGTTCGCATCCTGCGGCGCACTGCGCTCTCCCCGCCACAGCATCGAGATCCGGACACCTCGTGTGCTTGCCTTCGTCAAATCAGGTCTGGCCCATTGCTGACAGCGCTGCCGACACCCGCACCGACGGCAGCGTTTACGCAAAGCCCGTGCCAGCCCCCAGACCGGCCCCTCCGGCCGACACGCGGCCATGCCCAACGCGAGTGAACTGCCGCCCCGATGGTCAAGGTCGCGCGCGCGCCGGGGCGCAATCCTAGCCGAGTCCGGCCACTTTCCCAAGCCCTCTCACCACTTTCCCCAGCTTGGCTACTCGCATTGTCGACAATCACAACAAGCCGATGCGATACGACAAAAGCCCCCAGGAGGCGCACACCATCGGCCTTCCAGCCCTGCAAGTCCATTTTTTTTAGTGCATCTTTTTCTACTTAGGTGCAGACAAGCACCAAATTGTTGCAAATGAATTTTTTGATTGTCGACAAAAATAACGGGTGCTGTCGATCATCCGGCCCGGCTCTTGCCGACGTCCTTGCGCCTGCAACGGCAGGGCAAGGAGCGCGGACGCGAACTGTCCCCAGGCTTGGCACATTAAATGCTATTGAAGCTGCGGGATCCGACATTCAAACGACCAGGGAAGGAAGTCCACCGTGCAATCCAGCAAGCTCTTCAAACTCGGCATCAGCCTCTTCAGCCTCATGCTGGCCGCCAGCTCCTCGCTGGCCCAGGCGCAGGACACCAAGATCAAGTTCCAGCTGGACTGGCGCTTCGAAGGGCCGGCCGCCCTGTTCCTGGTGGCCAAGTCCAAGGGTTACTTCGCGCAGGAAAAACTGGATGTCACCATCGACGCCGGCAACGGTTCGGGCAACGCCGTCAATCGCGTGGCCTCGGGCACCTATGACATGGGCTTTGCCGACATGGCCGCCCTGATGGAATTCACGGCCAACAACCCCGATGCCCCTGGCAAGCCGGTGGCGGTCATGATGGTCTACAACGACACGCCGGCGGCCGTGTTCTCACTCAAGAAATCCGGCATCAAGAAACCGGCCGATCTGGCCGGCAAGAAACTGGGCGCACCGGTGTTCGATGCCGGTCGCCGTGCCTATCCCATCTTTGCCAAGGCCAATGGCCTGGACGCCGCCAAGGCACAGTGGACCAGCATGGACCCGCCGCTGCGCGAGACCATGCTGGCGCGCGGCGACGTGGATGCCATCACCGGCTTCTACTTCACCTCGCTGCTGAACCTCAATGCGCGCGGCATCAAGGATGACGACATCAACGTGATGATGTATCCGGACTACGGCGTGCGCCTGTATGGCAATGCCATCATCGCCTCCGACACCATGATCAGGAACAAGCCGGAAGCCATCAAGGGCTTCCTGCGCGCCTTCGCCAAGGCCAGCCGCGACGTGATGGCCAACCCGGAAGCGGCCATCAAGGTCTTGAAGGAACGTGACGGCCTGATTGACGAGAAACTGGAACTGCGCCGCCTGAAGCTGGCCATCGCCAGTGCCATCGCCACGCCGCACGCAAAATCGGAAGGCTATGGCCAGGTCTACGGCCCGCGCCTGACCCTCATGGCCTCCCAGGTTTCGGACGCCTATGGCACCAAGACCCGCGTCAACGCCGACAAGATCTGGAATGGCAGTTTCCTGCCGTCCAGGACCGAGCTGGACGTGTTCCCCAAGTAAATCATTTATATCGTTTACTCAACCCATCTTCACCCGACTGCATTCATGAGCGAACCCTTCGTCGATTTCCGCCACGTCTACCTGGCCTATGATGGCGCCGCCGACTTTGCGGTGGAAGACATCGACCTGCAGACCCGCGCCGGTGAATTCATCGCCATCGTCGGGCCCTCCGGCTGCGGCAAGTCGACCTTCATGAAACTGGCCACGGGCTTGAAACAACCCAATCGCGGCAGCGTGGTGATCAATGGCCAGACGGTCAGCGGGCCGCTCAAGTTCGTCGGCATGGCCTTTCAGGCGCCCACCCTGTTGCCGTGGCGCACGACACTGGAGAACGTGCTGCTGCCGCTGGAAATCGTCGAGCCCTACCGGCACGACTTCAAGCAAAAGAAGGCCGAATACATCGAGCGTGCAAAGAAGTTGCTCAAGACCGTGGGGCTGGACGGTTATGCCGACAAGTTTCCGTGGCAACTCTCGGGTGGCATGCAGCAGCGTGCCTCGATCTGCCGCGCGCTGATCCATGAACCCAAGATGCTGTTGCTGGACGAGCCCTTCGGCGCGCTCGATGCCTTCACCCGCGAAGAACTGTGGTGCGTGCTGCGCGACCTGTGGGCCGAGCGCCGCTTCAACGTCATCCTGGTCACGCACGACCTGCGCGAGGCGGCCTTCCTGGCCGACACCATCTACGTGATGAGCAAGCGGCCAGGCCGTATCGTGGTTCGACGCGACAATCCGCTGCCGCGCCCCTGCCCGCTGGAAACCACCTATACCGACGGCTTCAACGCGCTGGTACATGAGCTGCGCGAGCACATCGGCCACGTGCGCAATACCTGACCACCCACGGCCCGGCCAAGGAAACTCATGAAAACTCCGTTCAACGGCAAACTCAATCGCGCCGCCACCACGCTGGCGCCCTGGTTCCTCCTCGTCGCCATCCTGGGCGTGTGGCAGTTCATCTGCAGCGTGTGGCAGGTCTCCGACTTCATCTTCCCCAGTCCGGCCTCCATCCTGCAGGCCATGGTGGATTACGCCGGCCCGATTACCGAGCACGCGCTTTCTACCTTTTGGGTCACCATGGTGGGCTTCGCCATCGCCGTGGTGGTCGGTGTGACGCTGGGCCTGGTGATCGGATCTTCACCCATGCTGTATGCCGCCGCCTATCCGCTCATGACGGCCTTCAATGCCTTGCCCAAGGCGGCTTTCGTGCCGGTGCTGGTGGTCTGGTTCGGCATCGGTGCGGGACCGGCGATCCTGACAGCCTTCCTGATTTCCTTCTTCCCGATCATGGTCAACATCGCCACCGGCCTGGCCACGCTGGAACCGGAGCTGGAAGACGTGTTGCGGGTACTGGGTGCACGCCGCATGGACATCCTGCTCAAGGTCGGCCTGCCGCGCTCCATGCCCTACTTCTTTGCCTCGCTGAAGGTGGCCATCACGCTGGCCTTCGTGGGCTCGACCGTCTCTGAAATGAATGCCTCCAACCAGGGCATCGGCTACCTGCTGGTCTCGGCCGGCTCCTCGATGAAGATGCCGCTGGCCTTTGCCGGGCTGGTGGTGATCGGTGCCATGGCCATGGCCATGTACGAGCTCTTTGCCATCATCGAGAAACGCACCACCGGTTGGGCGCATCGCGGAAAATGAGGTAAATCCGGCTTTGCGCTGCCGTCGCGGCGGAAATCCCGGCAAAAGCGGTATGCGGCGCAGCGCAATTTGTCTATGATGTCGCGCGTGCGAGCCGCCGGGGGCGCTCGCGGTGGCCGCAGGCACGCGGACCGCTGCAATACGACATGACGACAACCATCACCACAGGGAAATCACGTGAGCGCAGTTCCACTCCGTCTTGAAATCAACCAGGTACGCAAGGCCTATCCGGGCGTGCTGGCCAATGACGATGTCAGCCTGGCGGTGGCGCCCGGCGAGATCCACGCCGTGCTGGGGGAGAACGGTGCGGGCAAGTCCACCCTGATGAAGATCATCTTCGGCGCGGTCAAGCCCGATGCCGGCGAAATCCGCTGGAACGGAGAGGCGGTACAGATCGCCAATCCGCAGGTGGCGCGCAAGCTGGGCATTGCGATGGTGTTCCAGCATTTCTCGCTGTTCGACACCCTCACCGTGACCGAGAACATCGCCCTCGGTCTGGACGCCAGGACCGATCTGAAGGAACTGGCCGAACGCATCACCCGCACCGGCGAAAAATACGGCCTGGAGCTGGAACCGCAGCGCCACGTCCATACCTTGTCGGTCGGCGAGCGCCAGCGCGTGGAGATCGTGCGCGCCCTGCTGACCGAACCGCAACTGCTGATCCTGGATGAGCCGACCTCGGTGTTGACGCCGCAGGCGGTGGAGAAACTCTTCGTGACCCTGCGTCGCCTGGCCGATGAGGGTTGCAGCATTCTCTACATCAGCCACAAGCTCGACGAGATCCGCGCACTGTGTCACAGCGCCACCGTCATGCGCGGTGGCCGCGTGACCGGCAACTGTGATCCGCGCAATGAAAGCAGCGCCAGCCTCTCGCGCATGATGATCGGTGACGAACTGGTGCGCCTGCAGCGCGAGCGCAATCCGGATTCGCTGCGCAACGAGCGCAAGCTGCACGTGAACCGTCTCTCGCTGCCCAAGGCGCATCTGTTTGCCACCGAACTCAAGGACATCGAATGCGAAGTGCGCGCCGGTGAGATCGTCGGCATCGCCGGGGTCTCGGGCAACGGCCAGCAGGAACTGCTGGCGGCGCTGTCCGGGGAAGACCAGCGCGCCGCCCCCAACATGATCCTGCTGGCCGGCAAGGCAGTGGGCAATCTCTCGCCCAATCCGCGCCGCGCGGCGGGTCTGGGCCTGGTGCCGGAAGAACGCCTGGGACGCGGCGCCGTGCCGACTCTGTCGCTGACGGCCAACATGCTGCTGTCGCATCAGAAGGCCTCTTACGTGAAGCGCGGCATGATCGATTTCGGCTTCACCCGCCGTGCGGCGGCATCCATCATCGAGCGTTTCAAGGTCAAGGCGGCAGGACCGGATGCGCCGGCCAAGAGCCTCTCGGGCGGCAATCTGCAGAAATTCATCGTCGGCCGCGAAATGGAGCGCAAGCCTGCGGTCTTCGTGGTTGCCCAGCCGACCTGGGGTGTGGATGTGGGCGCGGCGGCCCAGATCCATGGCGAAATCTTGAAACTGAAACAGGAAGGTTGTGCCGTGCTGGTGATCTCGGAAGAACTGGATGAATTGTTCGCCTTGTGCGATCGCCTGCACGTCATCGCCAAGGGGCGCCTGTCGCCCTCCATTCCGATTGAACAGGCCACGCGCGAGCAGGTCGGCGTGTGGATGAGCGGCTTGTGGGATGAACCGGCGGCAGCCGCTACGGAGGTGCGTCATGGCTGAACGCTTGAGCTTCCCCCTGCGACTGGAACTGCGCGGTGCGCCGTCCAGGACCATGACCTATCTCTCGCCGGTGATCGCCATCATCGCCACGCTGTTGCTCGGTGCGCTGCTGTTCCTGGCGCTGGGCAAGGATCCGCTGGCCGGGCTGAAGGTGTTCCTGGTCGATCCCTTCAATGGCAAGCGCGCCATCAGCGAACTGCTGTTGAAATCGGTGCCGCTGATCCTGTGCGCACTGGGGCTGGCAGTGTGCTTCCGCGCCAGCATCTGGAATATCGGTGCCGAAGGCCAGTTCACGGTCGGTGCGCTCTGTTCGGGGGCCATGCTGGTGTGGCTGGATGTGCCGGGGCATGGCATCTCCGGCGGCATGGGGCTGGTGCTCATGATCGTGGCCGGTATCATCGGCGGGGCCTTGTGGGCAGCCATCACGGCCTTCCTGCGCGACCAGTTCAATGCCAATGAGATCCTGGTGTCGCTGATGCTGACCTATGTGGCGCAGCTGCTACTGATGTGGGCCGTGAACGGTCCGCTGAAGGATCCCAATGGCATGAACTTCCCGCAGTCCAAGGTGTTCTCCAGCGAATTCATGTTGCCCATGCTGATATCCGGCACGCGCCTGCACATCGGCTTTGCGGTGACCATCGTGGCGGCCGTATTGATGGCGATCTTCATGATGCGCAGCCTGCGCGGCTTCTCGCTCATGGTCGGTGGCGTGGCCCCGCATGCGGCGCGCTATGCGGGCTTCTCGGCGCGCTCGGCCTTGTGGGTGTCGCTGCTGATTTCGGGTGCCTTTGCCGGGCTGGCCGGAGCCTTCGAGATCGCCGGTCCGATCGGCCAGTTGTTGCCCTCGGTGTCGCCGGGCTATGGCTTTGCGGCCATCATCGTGGCCTTCATCGGACGCCTGCATCCCATCGGGGCAATCCTCGGCGGTCTGATCATGTCGCTGCTGTATCTGGGCGGCGAGCTGGCGCAATCGCGTCTGGGGCTGCCCTCGGCCATCACCGGGGTGTTCCAGGGCATGCTGCTGTTCTTGCTGCTGGCCTGCGATACGCTCATCGATTACCGCCTGGCGTGGAAAAAGAAAGTCTAAGGAATCAGGACAGGACATGGAACAACTCGCTCCTCTCATCGCAGCCTCCATCAATGCCGGCACCCCCCTGCTGCTGGCGGCCATCGGGCTGTTGATCAATGAACGCTCCGGCGTGCTCAACCTGGGCGCCGAGGGCATGATGCTGGTGTCGGCCATCGCCGGCTTTGCGGTCGGCTATGCCACCAAGAGCCCGCTGCTGGGATTTGCTGCCGGGGCGGTGTGCGGCATGCTCATGGCCACGCTCTTTGCCTGGCTGGCGCTGCGCCTGGCCACCAACCAGGTGGCCACCGGCCTGGCGCTGTCGATCTTCGGTGCTGGCCTGTCGGCGTTCGTGGGCCAGCGCTTCGTTGGCCTGGCACTGCCGGCGCAACCGAATTCGATTCCGCTGCTGGGCGATATTCCCTTCCTGGGACAGGCGCTGTTCCATCAGCACTGGATGAGCTATGTCGCCTTCGCACTGTGCCTGGCCAGCATCTGGTTCCTTTATCGCACGCGCGCCGGGCTGGTCTTGCGCGCGGTGGGCGAGTCGCCTGAATCGGCGCACGCACTGGGTTATTCGGTGCGCGGCATCCGCTATCTGGCGCTGCTGTTCGGCGGCGCCTGCTGCGGCCTGGCCGGCGCCTACATGTCGCTGGTCTATACCCCGATGTGGGTCGAGGGCCTGGTGGCCGGCCGCGGCTGGATCGCGCTGGCCCTGACCGCCTTCGCCACCTGGCGTCCGGCACGGGTCTTGCTGGGGTCGCTGCTGTTCGGTGGCGTCACCATCGCCCAGTTCTACCTGCAGGGCATGGGGGTGACGGTGCCCTCGCAGATCCTGTCGATGGCACCTTACCTGGCCACCATCGTGGTGCTGGCGCTGATCTCGCGCAACCCTGACTGGATCCGCCTGAACATGCCGGCCTCGCTGGGCAAACCGTTCCGCCCGGGGGCTTCCTAAATTTTTTATATCATTTATATCGTTTATTTCGTTTAGTCGTTTTTGTAGCAGCACCTGCATTTATCCACTGACCTTGAGGGAGAACACAATGAAGATTTCGCGCAGGGCATCCTTGACGATGCTCGCCACCCTGGCGGCGGCAACCCTGATCGGTTGCGGCAAGAAGGAAGAACCTGCTGCCGCCGCGCCCGCTGCTGCGCCGGCTGCAGCTGCTCCGGCGGCTGATCCGCTGAAGGTCGCCTTCGTCTACATCGGCCCGGTCGGTGACGCCGGCTGGACCTTCGCGCATGACAAGGGTCGCAAGGCGGTCGAAGAGAAGTTCGGCGACAAGGTCAAGACCACCTTCGTGGAAAACATCCCTGAATCCGCCGCCGACGCCGAGCGCGTCTTCCGCCAGCTGGCCACCGATGGCAACAAGCTGATCTTCGGCACCACCTTCGGCTACATGGAAGCCATGCTCAAGGTCGCCAAGGAATTCCCGGACGTGAAGTTCGAACACGCCACCGGCTTCAAGACCGCCGACAACCTGGCGCAATACGACGTGCGCACCTATGAAGGCGCTTACCTGGCCGGCGTGGTCGCGGGCAAGATGAGCAAGTCCGGCAAGCTGGGCGTGGTGGCCTCGGTGCCGATTCCGGAAGTGATCCGCAACATCGACTCCTTCACCCTGGGCGCACGTTCGGTCAATCCGAAGGCGACCACTGCCGTGGTGTGGGTCAACAAGTGGTTCGACCCGGGCAAGGAACGTGAAGCGGCCACCACCCTGATCGGTCAGGGCGTGGACGTGCTCATGCAGAACACCGACTCGGCCGCCGTAGTGCAGACCGCGCAGGAAAAGGGTGTGTATGCCTTCGGCTGGGACAGCGACATGACCAGCTTCGGCCCCAAGGCCCACCTGGCCGCCTCGATGATCAACTGGGGCGTGTACTACACCGCCCGCGTGCAGGCCGTGCTGGATGGCACCTGGAAGAGCAGCACCAGCTGGATCGGCCTGAAGGACAACGGCATCGACCTGGCTGCCTTCAATCCTGACCTGCCGGCCGACGTGAAGACGCTGGTCGAAGAGCGCAAGAAGGCCATCATCGACGGCAGCGCGCCGATCTGGAAGGGTCCGATCAAGGACAATACCGGCAAGGAAGTGCTGGGCAAGGATGCCGTGGCGGATGACGGCTTCCTGCATGGCATCAAGTTCTACGTCGAAGGCGTGGACGGCAAGGTACCGGGCTGATCGATGGCCCATGCCGGGCGCTGCCGTCCGGCGCCCGGACCGCGTTTGGTGAAGACCGCTGGCATCGTGAGGTGCCGGCGGTTTTGCATTGTCATGCCGTAATGCGTTCGATCACGGGACGCGCCAGCTTGCCGGCTTCATGCAGGTCATACTGCAATTGAATCCCGGCCCAGAGCTCGGGACTGGTGCCGAAGGCTGCCGCCAGTCGATAGGCCATGTCCGGCGAGATGCCGGCAGCGCCATTGACGATCCGCTGCAGCGTGACACGGGCGACGCCCAGGCGCATGGCTGCTTCCGTCGCGGTCATCTCACCCAGATATTCCCTCAGGACCGCGCCCGGGTGCGGCGGGTTGAACATGCGCGTCATGACTGACCTCCGTTGATTTGCATTAGGGCCTGTTCACATTCAATCTGTGAGTGCGAGAGGTCGCCAAGCGTTGGCTGC